>PACC02000028.1 GCA_002699695.2 Paracoccaceae bacterium
GTTTTTGAACTGGAGTAACATATGCAAAAACTAACCTCTCAATCAGAGTGGATTGCCCGCGCCCAAGCGATTCTACCCGCCGGTGGTTTTGGCAATTTTGACCCTAGCATCTTCATTCGCGAAGGCCGCGGATCGCGTGTCTGGGACGAAGATGGAAATGAGTACATTGACTATTTAATTGGCTCCGGCCCAATGATGCTTGGTCATAGCCATCCTGAGGTTATGGAAGCTGTGTGCAATATAATTCCAAAAGGTCAAACCTTTTTTGCAAACAACACATTGGGCGTTGAACTCGCTGAGGTTATTTGTGAAGCCGTGCCATGTGCCGAGCAATTGCGCTACGTTTGCTCGGGTGGAGAAGCAGACATGTATGCTATGCGCCTCGCCCGTGCTTTTACTGGACGTGACAAAATTGTAAAGTTTGAAGGTGGTTATCATGGGATGTCAGCCGAAGCACAGATGAGCCTTGCACCAGAACAATTGGCAAACTTTCCTTTACCCATACCGGATAGTGCAGGTATTCCGCAGGGTGTCGCCGACAACATGCTGATCGCTCCCTTCAATGATGTAGATTACATTCGATCTATTCTGGCGGAATATGAAGGTCAAGTGGCAGGCCTTATTGTTGAACCTTTGCAACGCATAATCCCACCGATTCCTGGATTTTTGAAATTGCTGCGAGAGGAATGTACCCGTTACGGTATTGTGTTGATATTTGATGAAGTTGTTACTGGGTTTCGCTTGGCTTACGGTGGGGCACAGGAACTTTATGGGGTGACGCCGGACGTTTGCACATTGGGTAAACTGATTGGTGGGGGCTTTCCTTTGGCTGCGATTACAGGACGACAAGATATCATGACGTATTTTGATAAAAGTAAAGTTGGTGCAGAAGGATGGCTTATGCAACTGGGGACGCTTTCAGGGAATCCCATTGCTGCTTGTGCTGGCTTAAAGAGCCTGGAAATTCTACGTCGAGCTGGTGCATATGAAACGCTTCGTGAAAAAGGTAACGCAGTCATGAAAATGATCCATGATGCGCTTGGCCCAACAGGCATTGGTTATCAAATCGTAGGGGATCCTACTCTGTTTGAAGTCGTGTTTTGTGACCACCAGCCTTTAAACTATAGGGAGGTACGGGCAGGTAATGGAAACCACAGCAAAATATGGGATCAGTGCCTGCGTTCAGAAGGGATTTTTAAGGCGCCTGGAAAAATCTACCCCAGCTTGACATTGAGCAATGCCGACCTTGAGCAAACAAAACATGCTATGGGGAAAGTAGGTGCCGCTCTATCAGAAACGGGCTAAGACATTACTTCCAAAATAAATGTGCAAAAAAGTCCTGCTGCTGCATCCAAAAAATTTTACTCATATTTTAATGTTTCTCTCCAAAATGGGATAGCCCTCAACCTCTTCCTCAATGGGTAAACCTTGGGCTATCTAAAACTGTTCCTTTCTGACGGTTTGAGGTTGAAAATGACTAAGTGGTCCAAAAAATACGTCCAACCTATTGGTATTGTTGAATTCAGTCTCAACAACTGGATTAACTCTCAACTTTATGAGCGCATTACGCTGCCTTTAGGGTCATATGGAGATGAAGGAATGATCTTCGCCCTATGCTCTTTTCCCACAACATGTACGTCAAATTCCTGACCTTCATTCGCAAGTTCACTATTAACTAAACCCATTGCAAGAGATTTTTTCACTCTATGTCCATAGCCACCAGATGTCACAAACCCAACCTTTTTTCCTTTTACCCAAATTGGTTCAAAACCGCTGGCATCTGCATCGGTAGCTTCGACTTGAAGAGTGATTAGTCTTTGATTAGGCCCAGCTATTGTTTTTTCAGCATGAGCTGGTTTTCGTCCAATAAAATCTCCCTTTTCCCAATCAATCCAACGGTCAAGACCAGTCATTCCTGGAGTATAACCTTGTGTGAACTCAGCAGACCAAATTCCAAAGCTTTTCTCAAGTCTCATGGAAAGAAGAGCATTAAAGCCGTATTCATGAATACCAAATTCAGCTCCTTTTTCAATCAAGGTTCGGCGCAGGGCAATATGATCTCCCATCTTACAGTTGATTTCATAACCAAGTTCTCCCGCAACAGATATCCTACCCACTTTGGAACGTATTAATCCAATATCAAAATTTCCACACCCCATAAAAGGTAATGTTTCAACTCCACCGTCGCAAAGTTGACTAATCATTTCCTTTGACTTGGGTCCAGCAAGAGAAAATCCACAATAATCCTCTCCTAGATCTCTAATACTGACACCTTCTGAAATGTGGTCTGAGAACCATCTCATATGCCAGGCTCTTAAATAGTAAGAACCCATTATCCACCATGTGCCATCTCCCCAATTAAAAATACTCAGGTCACCTTTTAGCCTGCCTGTTTTACCTAACATAGGGGCCAAAGCCGATTTCCCGGGCTTTGGAAGCTTTGAGGCAAAAATTCTGTTGAGCCATTTTTCAGCATTTGGTCCTATCACCTCAAAACGTGAAAAGCCAGAAATATCTAAAAGTCCAACCCCGTCTCTCACTTTAAGGCACTCTCTTTCAACAATCTCAAAAGCATTTGAACGCTTAAGTGAAGGAGTTTCTTCAAATCCTTTGTTCGCAAAATATAGTGGTACTTCCAGATCCCAGCTAACCCCCCATTTACAACCTGCTTCTGTCATTGCATCATGTGCTGGGGCCATTCTTAAGGGTCTTCCTGCAGGCAATTGTTCATTAGGATAGGTCATGACAAACCGTCTAGAGTAAAATTGACCGGTTGTCTGGCGGATATACTCTTTATTTTCGGCAAATTTCCCATATCGAGCAACATCCATCCCGTAAACATCTGCCTCAGGTTCTCCATTTATCATCCATTCAGCTAGAGATTTACCAACACCTCCACCTTGAAGAAATCCTGCCATAACTGCACAGGCACACCAGTACCCTTGTTTTCCAGGTACTGGTCCCATAAGTGGGTTGCCATCAGGTGAAAAAGTAAATGCCCCATTAACCCAGGTTTTAACTCCAACTTCCTGTAAACATGGATAACGTTGAAAGCCCAAAGTTATTTCGTTTTCAATACGATCCACCTGCTCTTGGAAAAGTTCCATACCATAATCCCAAGGTGCCCCATCCATCGCCCAGTGTTCATGATTAATTTCATAAATGCCTAAGAGGACGCCTTTCTGATCTTGTCTTAGGTAGGTAAATCCTTCTAGATCTACAGTCATTGGTACTTCAAAATCTAATTTTTCTATTGCAGGAATGTTGTCTGAAATTAAATAGTGATGCTTTAATGGAGATACCGGAAGTTCTATTCCTGCCATACGTCCTACTTGTTTGGCCCACAGACCAGCAGCATTTACTACGTGTTCACAGGTGATGATGCCTTTCTCTGTGACAACCTTCCATCCTTCTTTCGTTTGATATAGCGATTCAACCTTGGTATTTTCATGATATTCTGCACCTCTTAATCTAGCTGCTGTTGCATAAGCTTTAACGGTGCCAGTTGTGTCAAGATAACCTTCACGGTCAGCCCACATTCCTCCAAGCAAACCATCAGTGGACATAATAGGATTAAGTTGACCGGCTTCTTCAGGAGTCACCAAACGACAGTCTTCTATTCCGATAGATTGGTACACTCTATATGCAGATTGCAACCATTCCCACCTTTCCGGGGTGCCAGCCATGGTGAGACCACCGGTCATGTGAAGCCCTATGTCTTGGCCACTTTCTTTTTCTACNTGNGGNANCAAGTCAATTGTATAAGCTTGAAGAGCTGACATATTAGGATCTGCGTTGAGTGCGTGTATACCGCCTGCTGCGTGCCAAGAAGAGCCAGCGCTTAAAACTGAACGTTCTAAAAGGCAGATATCTTTCCATCCTAATTTTGATAAATGATAGATCACTGAGGCTCCGACAACCCCACCACCAATGACAACAACTCTGTAGTGTGACTTCATATCGATACCTCTAATTAGCGATTAGGAAAATATTTATGGCAATAGTAAAATTTAAAGATAATTTGGTGTCAAGAAGATATAGATTTTTTAATAATGGGCGTGCGCTATAAAACAAACTATTTGGTCAAATTTAACTGAGCAGTTTAGAAATTTGCCCTCATAAATTTGATTGTATTCCATTTAAGATTATTTATTATGCTCTTTATCGATGGGAGCTTTTAAACAAGTTCTTTTGCGAATTCTCATCGTTTTTTCATACGAAAAATTTAGGTAAGCACTGCGTGGAAATGTTGAGCACAAAATGACCAATCGCAAAAAGGGTTTAATCATTACTGCATTAGGGGTGCTGTTTGTAGTACCAGACTCTCTTTTTGTTAGGTTAATTGATAGTGATCCTATGATCATAGCTTTCTGGCGTGGTGCTGTTGCTGGTAGCCTTATCCTTGTGGCTTTATTGGTGTCTAATGGCATTTCAGTTTTTAAACCAATATGTAAATCAGGTTTTCCAGGTGTTTTGTATATCATTCTCATTGGATCGACCACACCAGCTTTTGTTTTTGCTGTGGCGTATACAAGTGTAGCGAATGTGGTTTTTATTTTTGCTTCCATTCCCATTTTTTCTCTCTTCTTTAGTTATATTTTCTTGGGTGAGGCTATTCAATTATCTACAGTGCTTACTTCTATTGTTGTTTTTTTGGGCCTTGCTATCATTGCCTATGGCTCGGGCTCATCCGAAATTTCTTCTTGGAAAGGTGATTTATTCGCAGTTTACGTTTCAGTGGCTTATGCGGGTGCTTTGACCGCACTTCGTAAGCTGAAAGAAATATCAATGGTGCCCGCTATTCCTATAGCATACATAGGGACGGCTTTGATTATTAGTTTATTTTACTGTCCGTTTGAAGCATTTGACAGATATGGTCTTTTCTTCGTAGGTCATGGTTTTTTCATTGGAATTGCGACTTGGTTGTTAACACTCGGTCCAAGATATCTCAGTTCACCCGAGGTATCCCTACTGATATTATTGGAGTCAGTTCTTGCTCCACTCTTGGTTTGGCTTGTAGTAGGTGAATTTCCTGGCGAATGGGCATTGCTGGGCGGTGCAATTGTCATTTTCTCTTTATTAGTTTTCAATTTTTTAAAATTGTTGGGGGAGAGAAACCAGCATGACTCAAGATATTAGACTAATAAAAGAGGTTTTTTGGAAATGAATGAAATTTATCAATGAGGTGAAATCATGTCCTATAGTATTTCCGCATTAATCATGTTAATTGCCGGCCTAGGTATCCCCGTCCTGGCATCGTTAAATGCCACCTTGGGTAAGTTCATTGGTTCTCCAGTGGCCGCTGTGACGATCCTTCTCTTTGTGGCCTTCTTCACCATTTGCCTTATATTAGTCTTTACTTCTAACTTCCCAGTAGGAAGAATTGCAGAAGCACCTCGGCACCTTTTTTTAGCCGGGTTATTGGTGGTATTTTATATGCTGTCGGTCACAGCAATTGCGCCCCAATTTGGTGTGGGGAATGCTATATTCTTTGTTTTACTAGGACAGTTGATAAGTGCTGCACTTGTGGATCATTTTGCTTTATTTGGTTCAACTGGATCACCCTTGACACTAACTCGTACTCTCGGACTAGGTCTTATGGGTCTTGGTGTTTGGATGACGCAGCAGGCATGAACCGTATTATCTGACAAACCAATTCATTAAGCATGTTTAAATTACTATAAATTTTGAATGCTACACTTCTTGTATTTGCTCTTCTTACAGATTCCCGAAAGCTTAAGACTATTTATGATAGCAGGTGCTGACATAATATTTTCTTGTTCATTTAAAGCCTTTGGAGCTTTCTTATATCCTTTTGTCGAAGAAATATTTAGCCACATATGGGCATAAATATCATTTTGTTCAATGCCAGAACCTTCTTTATACTTGAGTCCCAATCGATACTGAGCCTTTGAATTACCTCGCTTTGCAGCCAGCGTGTACCACTTGACAGCTTCTGCATTATCTTCAGTTACTCCATGGCCATTATCGTACATTTTTGCCAGATTGTATTGACCCCATGAATATTTCTTTTCAGCTGCGAACCTATACCATCTAATAGCCTCTTGGAAATTCTTCTCTACACCTTCACCTCCATAATACATATTTCCAAGATTATTTTGGGCCCAGGAATTCCCTTTATCAGCAGACAGTTTGTACCACTTTACTGCTTCTTGATCATTTTCTGGAACACCTTTGCCGTTGGCATACATTCTGGCTAGATTGTATTGTCCCCATGCATTTCCTTGGTTGGCTGCTAACCGGTACCAGCGTACGGCCTCTTCATAATCCTTTTCAGTCCCTTTGCCACTATAATATTTGTTTCCAACAGTATTTTGAGCGCTCGCATTTCCTTGCTCTGCGGAGAGTAAGTACCACCTGAGGGCTTCTTTTTCATCTTTATTGACCCCCTTTCCTTTGGCATACATGTAACCAAGGTTTCTTTGAGCTTTGTTATTTCCTTGATCAGCACTGAGGCGATACCATTTTACTGCTTCCTGGTGGTTCTTCTCTACACCTTTACCCCAGTAATATTTGTTGCCAACAGAATTCTGAGCTGCGGCATTTCCTTGTTCTGCTGAAAGCAAGTACCACTCAAATGCCTTCTTTTCGTCTTTAGGAACACCTTTGCCTTTTTCGTACATATATCCTAAATTTCTTTGGGCTTTGTCATTGCCCTGGTCAGCACTCATCTGATAGAAATTTACGGCTAGGGAGAGATCTTTCTCTATACCTTTACCCCAATAATATTTGTTACCAAGAGCATTTTGAGCCTCGGCATAGCCTTGATCTGCTGACAGCTTATACCATTTGACGGCTTCAGAATCGTCTTCCGCCACTTCTTTACCAAGGTCATAAATTCGTCCTAAACCGTACTGAGCTTCAGCTACCCCTTGGTCAGCAGCGGCTTTATACCATCGTAAAGCTTGTTGGTAATCCTGCTTAACGCCTATTCCATCGTAAAACATTTTAGCCAACTCATTCTGGGCATCGTCGTAACCCTGATCTGCTGCAGATTGATACCATTTGAAAGCCTCCTGGTAATCTTGAGGAACTCCCAATCCATTGTAATACAGGTCAGCCAGAAGATACTGGGAGGGAGGAAACCCTTGTTCTGCAGATAATCGATACCACCTCGCAGCTTCTTTGTCATTTTCTGCGACACCACCTCTACCCACATCATACATGAGACCCACACTGAATTGGGACGCGGCATTGCCTTGATCAGCTGCTAACTGATACCATTTCAGTGCTTCTTCGTCATTTTGATTTACGCCATCTCCATCATAAAACATATCCCCAAGCTCGTCTTGAGCAGGGGCATAGCCTTGTTCCGCAGATAGGTGATACCACTTGGCTGCCTCCTGATCGTTTTCAGGGGTGCCCTCTCCCACGTCATACATCCATCCTGCATTATATTGGGCTAAAGCATTCCCTTGTTCAGCACCGAGAAGGTACCATTTCAGTGCTTCTTGATAGTTTTGGGGAATCCCTTTTCCATCATAATACAGGTTGCCAAGTCCATTTTGAGCATCTGCATTACCTTGTGTTGCCGATAATTGATACCACCAGGCAGCTTCTTGATCATTCTCTGCAACCCCGACACCTCTGTCGTACATTGTTCCTAAATTATATTGGGCTAAAGCATTTCCTTGCTCAGCACCGAGCCGATACCATTTTACCGCTTCCTGATAATTCTGGAGAACCCCGTCCCCAAACTCAAACATTTCTCCCAAGTCGTTTGAAGCAGCACCAAAACCTTGATCAGCGGCTAACTGCATCCATTTTGCAGCTTCTTGATAGTTTTGAAGCGTGCCTGACCCTTCATAATGCATTTTTCCTAAAGCATATGCGGCTGAAGCATTTCCTTTTTCGGCAAGGTCTTTATAGATTGGTAATGCGAGACCAAAATCACCTTTCTCATAGGCATCGTCTGCATTCTTCAGTAAGTTAGCTTGCTCATCTTTGCTTTCGACAAGTGTACCTACCTGACAGCTTAATCCTCTTGCTTTGGCTTCCTTTGAATGATTTTTACCATCACCCCACATGTCCCAAACTTTTTCTCCAGCGTCCATTTTGGTTGCAATAGAGCAAAGATCTTTGTCCAAACATGCTTTAGGATCATCTTGGCAAGATGTTTCATTAGAGGATGTTTTTGAGAAATCACATTGCCCGATAACTTCACTATCATCAAACATAAAGCCAGAAGTTATGCTCAGTTGGTTACCTCGGCTCTCAGGATTTGCCAAACGGCCCGTACTTTGATCAACGATGTAGTCAAATTCCATGACTTCATCACTACCCTCCGGCGACGTTATCATTTTTTCTTGCGTCACCGTTAAATTGAATTTTTGAGGTCCTCCCATATTTGCATCCTCATTAATTTTACACTGGCCTTCAAGGGCTGTTCCAATCAGTTTTCTTATCTGTGGCTCAGGTTTTAATGCCTCATATGCCGGGGTTCCCTCATCAATTTTGAAGTTCTCCGTTACTTGATAAAAGGGTAAATTACCGTCTTTATATTCAGCTAAAATATCTGCACCGTTGGCCAGGAGTATTTCAACCACCTCTGGACTTCCCAAAAGAGCAGCGGAATGCAAAGGTGTCTCACCATCCACAGTGCGAGCCATGACATCCGCACCATTGGCCAGTAATAACTCAATTTTTTCCTTTGATTCAATGGACCAATGTAATGGGGTTTCCTTATTTTCATTTGATTGATTGTTCACATTGGCACCATTTTCTATTAATAGTCTCATGATATCTGCCGTGCCCCAATTAGCTGCATAAATCAGCGGGGTTCTTCCCACACTATCAGAAACTTCAACATCAATGCCTTTAGAAAGAAAAAATTCTACCATATATGGAGCGCCAAAAGCTGCAGCCAGATGTAATGGGGTATGACCTCCAAAAGTATCAGAGGCAGATCCCATAATATTCTCACCCTCTAGGATTTTGGCTTTTACATCTTCATAGCTAGGAGAATTTGACCACCAGTCGAAGTCACATAATGATGGGCACTCATCAGAATTTTCTAGCGTTTCATTTGACGCTGAGGCTGTTGCAGTAGTATTCTTAATATCGGTCTTACACTGTAGAAATTCTTCCTCATTCCATAGTTTTCCAGAAAGAATATCAAAGCCTGATAATTCTTCTGATTCTGAATTAAGAAGCCATCCTAAATCAGGGTCAATTTTAAAAGGAAATGAAAAGCTCTCTCTCCCGTCCGTACTATCCGTACTAGTCATGGTTATTTGTCCGTCAGACACAATCAACTTGAAAGGGGTTTCGTTTGGAGGAGAACAAACCCATTGTAAGCCCGCATTATTCACTAACACTTCTTTTACTTTAACAACGGGAGATAAAAGATTATAAATCTCTGAACCTTCTGGGAATTTATCAATATTTAATAGCCCAAATGGTATATACCCAGTATTGTTTTCAGCTGTGATATTAGCTCCTAATGAAACTAGGGTTTTTATAGCATCAGGATCGGAATAATTTACTGCTGCATGAAGTGGTGTGTTTCCTTCAGTATTTCGAATGTGCAAATCAGCACCAAGGTTAACTAATGTTTTGATTGCCAATGGAGACCAGGAAGCAAAATATAATAATGATTCTCCATAATTATCTACTGCATTGATGTCAGCTCCGTTGTCAATCAACAGGTTTAAGATCTCCAAAGCAAAAGGTCTGTCGAAGTCAGTATTATGTAAAGGAGTGGCGCCACCATCATCTTTACCCGATCGAGCCTCTATATTGGCCCCTTCTCTGATTAGAAATTCAACAATCTCTGCCGATCCTAGCCATACCGCATAATGCAATGGGGTAATTAATTCTTCATTCGTCCCCTTGACTGGATCACCAGCAGCAACTTGGGCTTTAACATCGTCTAAAGATACTCCATTGTCATCCTCACCATACCACCAGTATTCATCACATAAATTCGAACAGGCTAGGATCCATTCAACATTGGCCTGGCACTGTACAGCGGATTCCCCCTTACCCATTCTTCCCAAAATAATATCAAAACCTTCTTCTGGATATTCCGGATCAATTAGTTCACCGTAAGGATTTATTTCGTAAGCATATTCATAACTCTCGCCTTCCTTATTGGAAAGTTTCATTTTGCCTTCGGAAACAATCAGTTGAATGGATGGTGATTTTCCATCAGCCTTTGTGTTACAGACCCATTGTAATTCTTCTTGATTATTTAAGAGTTCTTTGACTTTAGTAACTGGCGTTAGAAGATTATTTATTTCAGATCCTTCCGGGAATTTATCAAAATCTAATCGCTCAAAAGGTTTATCGCCATTAGCATCTACAATCAAAATATCGGCTCCATTGGTAACAAGAGCCTTGATCATTTCTACTGAATTATTCGATACGGCTAAATGCAAAGGCGTATCTCCCTGCACCAGATCGCGAACATTTAAATCAGCTCCTTGATGGATTAGAAATTCTGCGATTTCCACTAGGTCAAGCTCCGCTGCAAACCACAATGGCGGGTTTTTGTATTCGCTTGCTTCGCCGTTTATAGGTTCTCCTGCGTCCAGTTTCGCTTTTATATCACTAATGGAAATTTCTGGTTTACTATACCACCAATTGCCATCACATAAATCCGTACATGCTTGAGCCCATGCTGCATTTGCCTTGCATTCTACGACCCCTTCTTTTGTCCATACTTTCCCAGACAAAATGTCGATACCACCCTCTCGTTGTTCTGGATTAACTAGCCACCCAAAAATGGGATCAAGTACATAACCATATTCATAAAGCTCTTTGGCTACATTATTGGTGATTTGTATGTTACCTTCAGAGATACTCAACTTTACAGGATCTTGGCCGGGAGGGTTACAAACCCATTGTAATTCTTTGTCACTATTTAAGACTTTTTTAATCTCATCCAAATTAAATAAATTTGGCTCGCACTGTAGAAATTCTTTCTCATTCCCTAGTTTTCCGGAAAGAACGTCAAAGCCCCCCTCTTCAGAGTTTCCAGGTTCAATTAAAAGACCTGAATTGGGATCAATTTCATAAGTAAATGCATAACTTTCCCCATCCATACTAAACATTTCCATCTGCCCTTTAGAAACTCTTATTTGGAAGGGAGCACTACCCGGAGCAGCACACGTCCATTGCAATTTCTTATTATCATTAATGAACTGCTCAACTTGACTGACTTCTGCCGCTAGGGTTTGGGTCGAAAGAGGGAGAAGCAGCGAAAAGAGCAATATCATTTTTCGGAATGGGGCTATCTTCATAAAACTTCTCCAAAGTATTTCATAGTTTGAATCAATTTAATGATCCAAAGGGATGCTAGCAAATGCTTCTAAAAATTTGCCAGAGAAAAAATCACATGATAACAATTTTACATGGCACTGTGGCAAGATTACCTAACCAAGCATCGATCACGGTTTATCACTGAATTGTGCGATTTCGTTCGCATTCCTAGCATATCAGCAGACCCTACCCATAAAGATGATGTAGTGGCTGCGGCTGGCTGGGTTGCCTCAAGGTTAAGAGCGGCTGGAGCTGAAAATGTTTCAGTCATGCCAACAGGAGGGCATCCCTGTGTTTATGGCGATTGGCTGCATGCTGGTGTTAGCCAACCTACAATTTTAATTTATGGGCATTTTGATGTGCAACCAGCCGTTCCTCTTGAGCTTTGGACAACGCCTCCATTTGATCCAGATATTCGTGATGAAAAAGTTTTTGGACGCGGGGCATCTGATGATAAAGGTGGCATGTTAATTCCTATTTTATCTTTTGAAGCTATGATGAAAACGGATGGTAAACTGCCTGTGAATATAAAATTTATTTTTGAAGGCCAGGAAGAAATTGGCAGCCCCAATATGCCAGATTTCGTGGCAGAAAACAGGACTTTATTAGCAGCAGATATGATTTTCAGTTCTGATGGATTGCAGTGGACGGCAGACGAACCAAACATCGTGGTTGGTTTAAAAGGTTTGTCTAGTATGGAACTTAAGGTTACTGGTGCAAAGTCTGATCTTCATTCAGGACTTCATGGTGGCGCTGTGGCTAACCCGCTCTTAGCTTTGTCACAGATACTAGCAGGCTTAAAGAACGCCGAGGGAGATATCCTTGTTGAGGGATTTTATAAGGGGGTTCAAGAGCTTACTGATGAAGACCGTGCAGAAATTGCTAGTGTTCCGTATAACGAGGCCAACTATATGGCCGAACTCGGTGTCGATGCGCTTCACGGAGAACCAGGGTATAGTACGAGAGAGCGCGCTTGGGTCCGGCCAACAATGGATGTGAATGGTATTTGGGGAGGGTACCAGGGTGAAGGCAGTAAGACTGTTTTACCAAATGAAGCACGCGCGAAAATCACTTGCCGTTTGGTTGATGGTCAGGAACCGCAGGAAGTCTTTGAAGCTATTGTTTCTCACGCAAAAAAAATATGCCCTACGGGGGTGAAATTTTCTGCTGAGCGTCTTGTTGGTTCAGGAACACCTTTCCGGGTGCCTCGAAATCACAATGCTTCAGAAATGGTTCGTCAAGTTTTAGAAGAAGTTTACGGGATGGCACCTTATGTCACTCGTTTGGGAGGAAGTATTCCAATTATTTCTACTTTTCTTCAGGAAATTGGTGTTCATACGACAATGTTTGGATTTTCAATCGGAGATGAAAACTTGCATGCACCCAATGAATTTTTTCGGCTTCGAAATTTTGATCGTGGCCAAAAAGCCTATTGTCGACTTCTTGAGAAATTAGCAGTTTGAAAGTAGTTAAGGATTAGTTTCCTTAACTGGTTATGTTTCTGGAGATACTTGAAATCGCCGGGTAAGACCTAATTTAGATCTGTCTTAGGAGTTAATCGTACGCTTAAAGCACTATTTCTCGCACTGGGTCGAAATGATCAAGATCTCGAGGTTTGTAGATGTATTGGTCGAAAACCTTCTTATTAAGTTCGACTCCTAGTCCTGGCTTGGTAGGCAGTGAGAAAGCACCGTTCTTCATTTCCAATGGCTCGATCAGTACGTCCTCTCTCTCTGGAACCGGGATATATTCAAGAATTCTAAAGTTGGGCATACAGGCAGCAGCATGAATAGAAGCAGCGGTGCATACGGGGCCATTGCAGTTGTGTGGGACCACCGGACAATAGTAGGCTTCTGCCATTGCTGCAATTTTACGAAGTTCATTCATGCCGCCGGTATAAATTGCATCCGGTTGGATATAGTCGCAGCAATATTTTTCCAAGAGTTCCCTGAATTGGTGGCGGGCAACATAGCGCTCCCCAGTAGCTATTGGTGTCCGAGTGCTACGCTTAAGTTCTACATAAGCATTTAGGTTTTCTGGCGGAAGAGGCTCTTCCATGAAGTAGAGATCAAATTCCTCAAATCTTTGGGCTAGTCGACGGGCCTGCGGCAAATCAAATCGGCCGTGGGCATCTACCATGAGTTGAACGTTGGGACCGACGGCTTCCCGTACTTGACGCACACATTCCACAGCAATATTTTCTTGCTGGGGAGACATGGCGTGCGCAGTGTAGCCAAAAGGACTCCATTTTAGTGCGCTGAATCCATTTTCAACAGCCCTAGCTGCGCTTTCGGCGTATTCACCTACGGTGGTGCTGCCCATCCGGGTTTTCATAAACCAATAGTTGCCGTAGCAGGGTACGGTTTCTCGATAGGGTCCGCCAAAAAGCTCATAGCATGGAATCCCAAGGGCCTTACCCTTGATATCCCAGCAGGCGATTTCAATAGCGCTTAGGGCAACATTAACCAGTAGGTCCGATCGTAGAAATTGACCTCTATAGCGGTCTTCCCACAGGTATTCAATTGCCCTCGGATCTTTGCCGATTACTGTGCGCTTATAATCCTCAATTAGCGTAACCATGGTGCGTTCAAAGGGTTCGATGGTTGCTTCGCCGACGCCAGTCACACCCTTATCGGTTTCAACTTCAATGAAAACCCAGTTCCGCCGGTGGGCTTCAACTAGATAACTTTTGATATCTGTTATTTTCATGTTTACCTACCTAGTTTAAGTTCTTCAGATAGTTCTAGTATCTGTTCCCATGTTTTCTCTGGAACGGCAATAATACCGTTGCTCTGCTGGCGCTGCTTACGCTCCCTTTCCCCGGGAATTTCTACTCTCTTGAAACCGGGTGCTGGTGGGCAGTTGCGGAGGTCGGCTAAAACTCCTTCAGCGGCAGCTTTTAATGCTTTCGGTTGTCGGAAGCGCTTAGTATCGATCGTGATTAGAAACCAGTTACATTCTGGTGAAGATGGGCCAAGCATGGCTTCAGCGATCAGTTCGGCCATAAGTGATAGCGCGAAGCCTTTGTGCTCACCCATTGGAAGGATTGCTCCACCATTGAAGTAATCTTCCGGGTTGCGTGTAGGGTTTCCTTCGCGGTCGATGACACAGTTCTTTGGGAGTAGTGCACCTGCAGACTGTGCTGCATAGATCCAGCCACCAGCAATTTT
>PACC02000094.1 GCA_002699695.2 Paracoccaceae bacterium
GATATTCTAGCAAGAAATACAACCTGGACTTATAGTAGAGATACTGACTTGAAGCAAACATTTCTGGGTGTGAATTACTATGACGGGCAGGGTTTCATGGTTAAGAAAGATTTGGGGGTAAGCTCCACGACTGAATTGGATGGAGCTACTGTTTGTATTCAGGTTGGTACAACGACTGAACTTAATCTAGCAGACTATTTTAAGGAAAATGGTATGAGCTATGAGCCAGTGCCTACAGCGGATAATGCTGAGTCTCAGCAGCAGTATCTAGCTGGTGCTTGCGATACTTACACGACTGATGCATCTGCTTTGCATGGCACAAGGGTAAACTTAGAAAACCCTGATAGTCACCTTGTTTTACCAGAAATTATTTCAAAAGAGCCTCTTGGTCCTCTTGTGCGTCACGGTGACGATAACTGGGCAGATATTGGTAGATGGGTTTTGAATGCTCTTGTAATAGCAGAAGAGAAGGGCATTACTCAATCTAACATTGATAGCTGGAAGGATAGTAAAGATGCAGAAATCCACCGGTTATTAGGTACTGGCGATGATAATATGATGGCTATGGTTGGTATGCCTAAGAATGCTATGTATAATGCAATTAAAGCTGGTGGTAATTATGGGGAAATATTTGAAAATAACCTAGGTGCTACAAGTGGAATTAACATAGAGAGAGGTGTTAACGCTTCATGGACTAAAGGCGGAATTTTATATTCTCCTCCATTTAGATAAGTTTCTATAAACGAGAGGGACGCCGTTATGGCGTCCCTTTTTACTTTCCTACATATGTTTTGATCAGTTAGGTAGCATTGATGAACTCAGATAATTTTTCGGGAGAAAAGTTTAGATTTGGGATGTTGCTAAGTGACACTAGGTATCGAGCAACTTCTCTCCAGGTAATTACTTTTATAATTTTTGTAGCAGTATTTTTTTGGCTAGTTGATAATACTGTAAAGAATTTGGCATTAATGGGGAAAGATGTTAGTTTTTCTTTCTTAGGGATGCGAGCAGGCTATGATATTAATCAAAGGTTGATTTCATATACTAATGATAGCACGCACGCCAGAGCTGCACTTGTTGGGATACTCAATACTCTCCTAGTGGCTTTAGTTGGGTGTATAATAGCAACTGTTGTAGGTGTATTTGTTGGCATTCTTAGACTGTCTAGAAACTGGATTATTGCAAAATTAATGTCAGTCTATATTGAGGGCTTTAGAAATGTACCGGTACTTCTATGGATTGTTATGATTTTTGCTCTTTTAACGGAATTAACACCGGCTCCTAAAGCTTTCAAGGGAGAAAACCCCGAAGCCTCTATGTTATTTTTTGAGAGTGTAGCAGTTACGAATCGAGGGACTTATTTACCGATGCCTATTATGGGGGAAGGTGCATACTGGTTAGTCGTCGCTCTTTGTTTGTCTTTAATCATCATAATTTTTCTTGTTAGATATTCTAGAGGATTGAAGGAGAAGACTGGGAAGGGTTTGCCAACATTCTGGATTAGTGCATGCGTTTTGGTCATACCATTTTTATTACTTTATTTTGCCCTTGGAAAACCTATAACGTTTAGTTACCCATACCTCAAAGGTTTTAACTTTAAAGACGGAATACACCTTAGAAATTCTTTTCTGGCTCTTACTTTTGCCCTCGCTGTTTATACTTCAGCTTTTATCGGGGAAATAGTGCGATCAGGTATTCTCGCTATATCAAAAGGGCAGACTGAGGCTGCCTCTGCTTTGGGTCTAAGGCCAAATAGAATTATGAGTTTGATCATTTTGCCTCAAGCCTTGCGGGTAATCGTGCCTCCAATGATTTCACAATATTTGAATTTAACTAAAAATTCATCACTGGCTATCGCTGTAGGCTATATGGACGTTAGGGGCACACTTGGCGGAATTACCCTCAATCAGACAGGCAGAGAGTTAGAGTCAATGCTTTTGTTAATGGGGTTCTATTTGTCTGTTTCATTATTAATTTCTTCAGTGATCAATTATTTCAATCGATCTTTCCAAATTGTGGGTAGGTAAGTGTCAAATATAGCATTCGTAAGGAAAAAAGAGATTGCTCCATCTCCACCGCCGATAACCGAGGTGGGAATAATAGGCTGGATCAAACAGAATTTATTTTCAGGTTGGTGGAATAGTTTTCTTACTTTATTTTGCTTGTATTTTCTTTTCATGCTTGCTGCTGAATTTTTCCCATGGGCTTGGGGAGGGCACTGGCATACGAAATCGTTAAGGGAGTGCCTAGATTTAGATCCTAATGTAGCCTGCTTTTCTGTCTTAACTGCTAGGTGGAAGCAACTACTCTTTGGATTGTATCCAGCTGAAGAGTATTGGCGGCCAACTCTTACTTTTTTTCTTTTAATCTTATCAATCATTCCAATTCTTTTCCCAAGATTCATCCGTTTTTTTTGGTTTTCTTTAATCTATCCAGGATTGGCTCTTTGGTTACTTTGGGGTGGCTCGTTTTGGTCAGTTGCGATTGTTTACATTGGGATGAGTTTGGGAGTAGCATCATACTTCATGCTAAATCAGAGATTAATTAAATCAAGTCCAATGGCTTTATTGTTGGCACTTTTTCTAACGGTAATATTTTTTCTTTTTATATCTGATGGGATGGCTGATTTATTAGGTGATCTAGTTCCTCTGAGTCTGCCCTTTGTAGAATCTCTAAAATTTGGTGGTTTTACTCTTTCTTTAATTGTTGGGGTCACTGGTATTGTTGCTTCTTTCCCAATAGGGATCTTGCTTGCTTTAGGCCGACAGTCAAAAAATCTTCCTTTGGTGAAAATGATTTGTGTCGGTTTCATTGAATTTATCAGGGGTGTTCCACTCATCACCTTGCTTTTTGTGGCTTCAGTTTTACTCAACTACTTTTTACCTCCAGGAACTAATTTTGATATTGTGTTGAGGGTCATCATCATGGTCACATTGTTTTCGGCAGCATATATGGCTGAAGTCATCCGTGGTGGACTGGCAGGTGTGACAATAGGCCAACATGAGGCTTCTGCATCTCTAGGACTTACATATTGGCAGTCACAAAGGCTAATAATAATGCCTCAGGCATTAAAAATTTCTATTCCTGGTATCGTTAACACATTTATAGGCCTTTTTAAGGATACCACTCTTGTATCAATTATCAGTTTGCGGGATCCTGTAGGTTTGGCTTCAACGATCAGAGCTGATGCAAAGTGGAATGGAATTTATTGGGAGCTTTATATTGCAATAGGCTTAATGTTTTTCATTTTTTGCTTCGGAATGTCAAAGTATTCTCAATATCTAGAAAAAAAGTTGAAAACGGATAATTAATAGGAAAAAAAATGTCAGAACTAGATGAAAAGAAGAAAATTGACCGAACGAAGGTAAATTTGACCGAAGAAGTAGTAATCCATATTTCAGAAATGAACAAATGGTTCGGCAGTTTTCATGTTCTTAGGGATATTAATCTTGAAGTAAGAAGGGGAGAAAGAATTGTCGTTTGCGGTCCCTCTGGCTCAGGTAAATCTACTCTGATTCGGTGTATTAATAGATTGGAGGAGCATCAGAAAGGAAAAATTATTGTTGATGGTACTGAGTTAACAACAGACTTAAAGAATATCGATAAAATTCGTTCAGAGGTTGGGATGGTATTCCAGCACTTTAATTTATTTCCTCATTTAACTACTTTGGAGAACTGCACCTTGGCACCAGTTTGGGTCAGAGAGACACCCAAATTGGAAGCAGAGGAAATAGCAATGGAAATGTTAGAAAAAGTCAAAATACCAGAACAAGCGCATAAGTTTCCTGGACAACTATCGGGAGGCCAGCAGCAAAGAGTTGCGATTGCCCGTTCATTATGTATGAAGCCCAGGATAATGTTATTCGATGAAGTAACATCCGCTCTTGATCCAGAAATGATAAAAGAAGTTCTAGATACCATGATCCAACTAGCTGAAGAAGGAATGACTATGATTTGTGTTACACATGAGATGGGCTTTGCTAGGCAAGTGGCAGATAGAGTGATTTTCATGGATGATGGTCAGATAGTGGAGCAAAATGAGCCAGAGAGCTTTTTTAATGATCCCAAATCAGATAGGACAAAATTATTCTTAAGTCAGATATTAGGACATTGATTTACGGATTTCGAATTAAAGTACCAACCCCATGCTCAGTAAAGAGCTCCAATAAGCAAGCATTCTGAACTCTGCCATCCAGTATTACAACTGCTTTGACACCGTTCTCAATTGCGTCTAGTGCTGTTTTTACTTTTGGTATCATACCTCCTGAGATGGCTTCACAGGCAAGCAATTTTCTTATTTCTGTTGGGCAAGCTTTTAGGACTAGCTCCCCTTCAATATCTTGAACTCCATTAACATCAGTTAGCAATAATAACCTGTCTGCATTCATGGCAGCAGAAATTGTACCTGCCATAGTATCTGCATTAATGTTGAAGGTTTGCCCGGATTCATCTGTTCCAATTGGCGCAATGACTGGAATAAAATCATTCTTTACCAAATTCGAAAGAATTTCTACATTAGTTTTGACAGGTTTCCCCACAAAGCCTAAATCTTCTTTTTCCTTTTCGCAGATAAGCAGAGATGCATCTTTTCCAGACAAACCTATACCCTTACCTCCTTGGCAGTTAAGAGCTGAAACAATCGTCCTATTAACATCACCTGACAGCACCATTTCTACTACTTTAATAGCTTTAGCATCCGTAACACGTTTCCCATCAACAAAGTCAAAATCTATCTTCCATTTGTCCAAGGCTGCATTGATCATGGGACCCCCTCCGTGGACAATTATTGGATTCACTTTACATTGTTTCATTAAGACAACGTCTCTTGCAAAGGAGGATAGATTTTCAATATTAGCCATAGCAGCGCCACCTAATTTTATTACAATGGTGGCAGACTCATACCTCTTAAGATACGGCAGTGCTTCCGAGAGAGTTTTAGCTGTAGTGACCCAGTCAATCTGTTTTTCCATTTTTTTATTCATATTCTCCCCAACCACTGAGCTTAAACTTAATTAAGGTGAAACAATTTACTAATGGTAGCCCTGAGTAGTGCTATGCCATGCCCCTTTCTTGAGGAAGTAAGTAGTACTTCTGAAAATGCATTTGCATGGGCAGCCATTTTCTCAAAACTTGCTTCTAGTACCTCTTTAAATTGAAGCTCTTTCACTTTATCGTGTTTTGTAAATACCACCTGAAAAATCACACCAGCTTCCCCTAACATCTTCATTAAGTTGATATCACTTGATTTAATCCCATGTCTACTATCAATTAGGAGGAAGACTCTTCTTAAATTTTGACTTTGGAAGAAATAATCACTTACTAGTCTTTGCCATCGTTCTCTTTCCTTCAAAGGGGCTTTGGCAAAACCATAGCCAGGCAAATCAACCAGGAACTTATTTTGATCGAGCAGAAAAAAATTGATTTCGCGAGTTCTTCCAGGAGTTTTTGATGTTCTTGCTATTGAATTTCTGCCCGTTAGATTGTTTATCAGACTAGATTTCCCAACATTTGATCTACCTGAGAAACATACTTCAGGATGACCCTCTGAAGGCATGGCAGTTATAGAGGTTATCCCTTTGATGAATTCTGTCTGTTTAGCAAAAAGCTTGTGACCAGCTTTTTGCTGATCTGGATCAATATGATTAGCTAGATAAAATGGGGCCTGTTGTTTCTCTTTAGTCAAATTATTCTGATCGCTTGAAAGATTTCGTGATATTACCAAAAATGTCAGGCTTCACACCTTGTGAGTACATGATAATATACTGTTGCCCAAACTGGATTAAATTGTTTGCTACCCAGTAAATAACAAGGCCAGCCGAGAATTGACCCAACATGAACATGAACACCCAGGGCATCCAAGCAAAGATCATAGCTTGTGTTTTATCTGTGGGTGAAGGATTTAATTTTTGCTGCAACCACATCGTAACACCCATCAAAATAGGATAAACTCCAATCGAGAATATAGACAAGATACTTGTCGGGTCAGGTGGTGAAAAGGGTAGTAGTCCAAATAGGTTTAGAAAAGAAGTAGGGTCTGGAGCTGATAGATCTTTTATCCATCCAATGAAGGGCGCGTGCCGCATTTCTATAGTGACAAAAAGAACCTTATAGAGTGAGAAAAAAACAGGAATTTGTAATAGTATTGGAAGGCATCCAGCCACGGGGTTTACCTTTTCCTTTTTATAAAGGGCCATTAATTCTTGCTGCAATTTCGCTCTGTCATCGCCGGCATTTTGTTTTATTTTTTCCATTTGGGGTTGTAGTTTCTTCATCCTAGACATGGAAACAAAGGACTTATACGAAAGAGGAAATAAAAGTGTTTTAATAAAGAGTGTCAAAAGGATTATAGACCAACCCATATTATGGGTGAATCCATTGAACCAATCCAACAAAAAGAATATTGGTTTGGTAAGATAAAAGAACCATCCCCAGTCAACGGAATCTACAAAGTTTTCAATATTCATAACCTTTTGATATAATTTAATGGTAGTTACTTCTTTGGCCCCAATGAAAAGATTTGTGGTAACAGATCTACTCTCATTTGAGCCTATCGTAACGGGGGGTAACCGCATCCAAACCTCAAAATTTTCAGAGGAAGGGAAGTACCTCTGATCCATTTTAAATGTTTGTCCAGATTTGGGCAGGAGTGTTGACATCCAGTATTTATCTGTAAACCCAATCCAACCATTTTCTTGAATCTCCCGTGTTTGCTTCTCTTTGGGGAGTTCAATTATGTCATCATAATTGGTTTCGATAAGCTCTCCATCCTGCATGCCAACGACGCCTTCGTGAAGGATATAAAATCCAATAGTATCAGGTTGTCCATTTCTTGTTAGGTTGCCATATGGATAAAGCTTTACAGTCGTGTTACTACCATTAATGACCGACTGGGTAACTTCAAACATGTAGTTTTCATCCACAGAAATAGTTTTCTCAAAAATAATTCCATGATTGTTTTTCCAAGTTAAGACTACAGGGCTCTTCTCTGTCAAAACGGTTCCTGACTTCAATGTCCAGACCGTATTTGAGTCTGGTGTATCTTTTTGTTTCAAACCTTCCATCGCAGCCCAACCATGAGATGCATAATAAGGTTTTTCACTGTCACTGGGAGCCAATAAAGAAACATTATTTGAAGTACTATCAAGAGTTTCCCTGTAATTAACCAAACTAAGGTCGTCAATCCTGCCTCCCTTCAACCAAATAGAGCCTTTCAAATTTTTTGTCAGGATTTCAACTCTAGGCGCAAACTGTCCGATAGAATCTTCTTGAATATTTTCACTATAATTTTGAATTTCTTTGTCAGTAAGCTTGGTATTTCTATTGTTGGACCCTTGTGTGGTATCCGTTGCAAGGGAGTCAAAATTTTCTGGTATTGGTTCTGGAGGAAAGAAAAACATCCAAGAAAGCAAGACAAGAAAACTCAGTCCGGTAGCTAGTATAAGATTTTTAGTTTGTTCATCCATGAATTTTCTTAACTGATCTTTTTATATTACCTACGGATAAAGCTTTAATTAGATTTTACAACTACTTTCTGGCAAGATTTTTAAAATTAAAAAGCGCTTTATCCAGGAGGTGGCTAGGGTTGCTATTTGACAGAGCCTTATACATGATTTGCTTTCTACCTGGAAATTGCATCTCCCACTTCGCCAACATGCTTTTAATTTTTTGTCTTTCTAACCCGTCTTGGCTCCCACAAAGATCACAGGGAATAATAGGAAATTTTAAACAATCTGAAAACTTTACACAATCACTTTCAGATACTTTTGCTAAAGGTCTCAAGAGAAGCAAATCCCCCTCATCATTTAGTAACTTGGGAGGCATAGAAGATAGTTTTCCTCCATGAAAAAGATTCATGAAGAAAGTTTCTAAAATATCATCTTGGTGGTGGCCTAAAACTACAGCAGTACAGCGCTCTTCTCTGGCTATTCGATAAAGATGGGCTCTCCTTAATCGAGAGCATAAAGAACAGTAAGTTTTATGAGATGGTATCTTAGATTTCACTATAGAGTAGGTATCCTGGTATTCCACACGGAAAGGAATTTCCATACTCTCCAAAAACTGAGGTAATATAGTTTTTGGAAAATTTGGCTGACCTTGATCGAGATTGCATACCATAAAATCTAATGGCAAAAGACCACGCCATTTTAGTTCTATTAGGGAGGCCAACAGTGTAAAACTATCCTTCCCTCCAGAAAGGCAGACAAGCCACTTTCCATTATTTTCTATCATTCCATAGTCTTGAATTACTTCTCTGGTGAGACGAATAATTCGTTTTCTGAGTTTTCTAAATTCAAGATTATCAGGACAATTCTCAAATATTTTATGAATTTCTTTTTCGTCTTTTATCATTTTTTAATTTTTTTTTAGGCACTGGATCATACCCAAAACTTCCAAAAGGATGGCATCGGAAGATTCTTTTGAACCCCAAAAACGAACCAAATAATAAACCGTGTACAACTATGGCATCCCTGAAATATTGAGAACAAGTAGGTTCAAATCTACAATTTCTTCCCATAAATGGGCTAATACAGGCCTGGTACAAGTAGATTGGCAGAACAAAAATTTTTCTAATATTTTTCAATTTCTTTATCAGTTCGATGATACATTTTGGTTAATGCTGCCGTCAGATCTTCTTTCAAGATGTGAAAAGGTAGATTTTCTGTTGAGTTAATTTTCCCTATTAAAACATAATCCCATCCCTTTAGACCAGAACTAGGTAAGATATTTGCTACTAAGGACCTTAATCTGCGTTTGGCGCGATTTCGTCTGACCGCATTTCCAATTCTCTTGGAACATGTAATACCGTACCTAGCAACGTTAAGGTTTATTAGGTTATCATCGGTTCTTGGTTTTCCTTGAAGAATGAAACCTGGCGTGGAAATCTTATATCCTTTTTTCATTTCCGCGTAGTCAGCATGTTTAGTTATTTTTTCTAGTAAAAATTTCTTCTTATCCACAGTATCCCCATTTTTAATCATTTCGCACTAGGATACCAGGACTATGTCCAAAATATGCTTATTGAAATCAAAAAAGACGGTTTATTAACTCATTGGGACATAGTTTAAAAAACCTAAGCAGACAGATTTTTCCGGCCTTGAGCCCTTCTTCTGTTAAGAATTCTTCTTCCATTGGAAGTTGCCATTCTTGAACGAAAACCGTGGCGCCTTTTTCTCACAAGATTACTAGGTTGAAATGTTCTTTTCATAATGCACCTTTATCTAATCTTTTAAAGTTCGGCTGTTGTATTACGCAAATGTATTCAAGTCAATTGCTAAGTGGTTACAATTTTTGTAAAACCAACCAAAGTGTGAGACTATTGAAAAAACTGCAGTGAAGAACTGAAGTCATGCCTTCGACAGAATATAAATTATGAAATTTTATTTTTTCTTTTTATTGATTGGGACAATTATTATATCTGGAATTTTCTTTGATTATTTTGGTTTCACATTTGATTTGTTTCTTAATTTCCATAAGGTATTGCGATCATTTGTAGAAGAATCGTTTCTCATTTCTATAATAATTTTTACTACATTTTATTTCTTTTCAACTGCTTTTTCTTTTCCGTTAGGGACAGTATTAACCTTAATAGGAGGGTATCTTTTCAATATTTTTTATGGATTTATTGCTGTGATTACTGGAGCTACCCTCGGAGCTTTAACCCTTTTTCTGATTGTTCGTTCGGGATTAATGAAAACGCCTCAAAGAAAATATGAGAAATCTAAAATGTTTTTGACAATAAAAGCAGGTATAGAAAAGGATCTTTGGGGTTATTTATTTTTTATTAGATTTTTCCCAATCTTTCCATTTTGGCTTGTTAACGTAGTACCGGCACTACTAGGCTTACGATTATTCCCATATTTGATTACTACTTTTTTTGGAATCATGCCGGCCACTTTATTCATTACAATTCTTGGGTCAGGAATAGATGACATTCTTGATAACCATCTCAGAGATGGTTTGGATCTTTTCACTTATGCAGGATTTATGTTGGTTTTATGTGCATTAAGTTTCATTTCAATCTTTCCAGTCATTTATAAGAAATTTAAGAGAGAGCAATAGTGTTATGTATGGGTCTATTAAGGTATAAGACGTAATCTACTAACTAAACAGTCAATTTCTTCTTGCCTCTCCATTATTCAAAATGTAGTTGTATCGCAATGCACCGGTAGCTCAGCTGGATAGAGCACCTGACTTCGAATCAGGTGGTCGGGGGTTCGAATCCCTCCCGGTGCGCCAGCTTTCTTTAAGTCTCGATGAGAATATATTCATATCCACTTGGTATGTCTCACTATTTTAAGCACTCCAATTTTTGTAAGCATGATGGGCTATTTTTAAAAAAAGGGAAAAATCTGAAAGTATTATCTCACTGTAATGATTTATTCTTTCCTCAGTGAGGATCCTCGTGCCTGTGTATTTGCTATGTTTTGTTAGGATAAACATCAGTAGATTTACTATAGTATTACTTTTGAGTGAAACATGACAAGCAGATAGGTTTGTTATACTGCCTGATTTCGGAAAATAACAATCACTGATCTTTTTAATCAGATTATTTCATCTACTCGGCATAAATTTTGCAGTTCTGTTAAGGAAAGTTTTTAAGGTTTTTTGGTTGAATGCATCATCATAACACGACATGGATTTCGACAGTCGCTAATACTGGAACACAATGGACATTTAATGTTGTTAGGGAAATATATAATTCTCAAAGATATAATGTACTACCAAAGCGGGCTCTCAAAGATTATAAGCGTTATTTAAATATATATAAAAATGAAGCCCTTAATGATTATGACAGTAACAATCATTATGTAATGAGCTGCCATGCACCACTACAACTTTATCTTCCAAGAACCAAGTTTATAACTAACCTTAGAAACCCCTATGATAATTGTGCGTCGTACTACGAGTTCATGAAGTGTAGCGTAGACGATGCGATAGCATGTGCTAAGAATATACCTTTGCTAATTCAACATTATTCTAATCTCAAGAAAGAAAAATTATTCATCCTCAGATTTGAAGATATAGATGAAAAACCGCAGAGCCTAATCAAAAAAATAGCAAAATTTCTTGGTTTTGACTTACCTGAAAACGAGATTAGAAAAATTGTCAACAAATATTCAAGAGGAAAAATAAGGTTAATGATACAAGAAAACGATAGGTCTTTGTCGCAAAGGATTACTTCTGGAGAGGAAATTGACCAGGAGGACGTAGTAATTAGGGATGGAGGCAATAGAATAGATTCGTTTGATATAAATACTGGATATCTATCTAATCACATATCAAAAAGGAAAAATGGAGAGTGGAAACTAGCTTTTTCATGCTCCCAAATTGAGAAAATAATAAGCTCCTTGGATGAAACTGCCAAAATGCTGGGATATGGTTCGGAAAAGTCA
>PACC02000034.1 GCA_002699695.2 Paracoccaceae bacterium
ACAATTATTACTTTATTTACGCTACCTGCCATAATTACCTCCAAATGACCAATGTTGCATCACGATATGTTTTTTTTTCAATCATTTAAACCTAAAATTTCATTTCAGATATTTACTATTCTAGAATCATGAATATGTACTTAAAAACAAATGTTTTCCTTATTGGCAATAAAATAAAGATAAGAATGAGTGGATTACCTAAATGGCTAAAAAAGATGAGATTATTGTCAAAGGTGCTAGAGAACACAACCTCAAATCCATTAACATAAATATACCTCGAGATAAATTTATAGTAATTACTGGTTTATCTGGATCCGGAAAATCGAGTCTTGCTTTTGACACTATATATGCAGAAGGTCAACGCAGATATGTGGAAAGCCTTAGCGCTTATGCAAGACAATTTTTGGATATCATGCATAAGCCTGACGTTGATCATATTTCGGGGTTATCTCCAGCTATATCGATTGAGCAGAAAACTACTAGTAAAAACCCTCGGTCTACAGTCGGCACAGTCACTGAGATATATGATTATCTAAGATTGCTATTTGCAAGGGTTGGTACTCCATTTAGTCCAGAAACCGGTTTACCAATCAGAGCACAACAACCTTCTGATATGGTTGATCAAATAATGGAGTTAAAGCAAGAAGAAAGGATTTTTCTTCTTGCACCAATTGTGAGAGATAGAAAGGGAGAGTATAGAAAAGAATTAGCAGAGCTACAAAAGAAGGGTTTCCAAAGAGTAAAAATTGATGGTCATTTTTATGAATTTGAAGAGGTTCCCACCCTTAAAAAGAATATAAGACACCATATCGAGGTTGTCGTAGATAGACTTATTATAAAGCAGGGAATTGAAAGCAGGCTGGTTGATAGCCTTCGTACGGCGTTGGATCTTGCTGATGGAATAGCTGTTGTAGAAATTTTAACAGAAAGTGAAAACTCAAGAATAGTGTTTTCAGAAAATTTTTCTTGCCCAATATCAGGATTTACCATTGCAGAAATCGAACCACGGTTATTTTCTTTTAATGCACCTACAGGGGCATGTAAGAAATGCGATGGTTTGGGCATTGAATCTTTTTTTGATGAAAGTCTGATTGTTCCTAATGAATCTTTGAGTTTATCTGAGGGAGCTTTGTCTCCGTGGGCTAGAAAGCAATCTCCGTATATTGAACAAACATTAATTTCGCTAGCTGATGCTTATGATTTTTCAACAAACACTCCTTGGAAAGATCTGAAGGATGAGATTAAAAACCTGTTCTTCAATGGCTCCAATGGACAGAAAATCTCGTTTAAATATGATGAAAATGGCAGGACTTATGAAGTGAATAAAACTTTTGAGGGAATTATTCCTAATCTTGAACGTAGGTATAGGGAAACGGGTAGCAGTTGGATTAGAGAAGAATTTGAACGTTACCAAAATAATCGAGAGTGTATATCATGCAAAGGTTACAGGCTGAACGCGGAAGCACTGGCTGTTAAGGTGGCCGGTATGAATATTGGGCAGATGGTTCGCCTTTCTGTCAAAGAACTTTTTGCAAAATTTGAAGAAATTGCTGAAACTTTGAGTGAGCAAAATAGAAAAGTTGGTTATCCAATCATAAAAGAAATCAAAGAAAGATTAAATTTCTTGAATGACGTGGGGTTGGATTATTTAACATTAAATAGGACGTCAGGAACATTGTCTGGAGGAGAGAGTCAAAGGATAAGATTAGCCAGTCAGATTGGTTCAGGTTTAACGGGCGTGCTATATGTTCTTGATGAACCTTCGATTGGGCTTCATCAGCGGGATAATGCTAGATTGCTGTCCACTTTAAAAAATCTTAGAGACCAAGGAAATACAGTGATAGTAGTCGAGCATGATCAAGAAGCCATGCTAGAGGCTGATCATTTAATAGATATTGGGCCAGGTGCAGGAATTCATGGTGGTAGGGTTGTCGCGGCAGGGACCCCCAATGAAATTAAATGTTGTGAAGATTCAAAAACTGGCAAATATTTGTCAGGAGCAATGAATATCGATATTCCTTTGGTTAGAAGGAAAGGGAATGGTCTTTTCTTGGAAATACTCGGTGCAGCAGGTAATAATTTAAAGAACGTTGATGCCTGCTTTCCATTAGGTTGTTTCACATGTGTTACCGGTGTTTCTGGAGGAGGAAAATCAACATTAGTGATAGAAACTTTGTTTAAGACAGTAGCCCAGAATTTAAGCTCTTCCAGGTCGAATCCTGCAAAATGTAAGGAAATAAAAGGTGTGGAATTTTTGGACAAAGTCATAGACATAAATCAGTCTCCAATAGGTAGAACTCCAAGATCAAATCCTGCTACGTATACCGGTGCCTTTTCCCCTATCAGGGAATGGTTTTCCGGATTGCCAGAGGCTCGAGTTAGGGGTTATAATCCGGGTAGGTTTTCCTTTAATGTTAAAGGTGGTCGTTGTGAGGCGTGTAAAGGAGACGGTCTTATTAAGATTGAAATGCATTTCTTGCCCGATGTTTATGTTATGTGTGAGAGTTGCAAAGGTAAGCGATACAACAGGGAAACTTTAGAAATAAAATTCAAAGGAAAAAATATTTCCGATGTTCTAAATTTGACTGTCCAGGAGGCAGGAGATTTTTTTTCTGCGGTGCCAACAATTCGTGAAAAGATGAAAACCCTTATGAATGTAGGGTTGGGATATATTAAGGTCGGTCAATCGGCTACCACGCTATCTGGAGGTGAAGCCCAGAGAGTAAAACTGTCCAAAGAGCTTTCTAGAAGGTCAACTGGAAAGACTCTTTACATTCTTGATGAGCCTACCACAGGATTACATTTTGAAGATGTGAAAAATTTACTTAATGTTCTTCATAAGCTGGTTGATCAAGGAAATTCGGTAATTGTCATTGAGCATAACTTAGATGTTGTTAAAACAGCTGATTTTATCATTGATATAGGACCTGAAGGTGGCGATTCCGGTGGTAAAGTAATTGCACAAGGCTCACCAGAAGAGGTTGCTAAGATTAAAGAAAGTTTTACTGGGGCATTCTTAAAGAGAATTTTGTTTGAAAATTCTGTCGGGTACTGATACTTTGTTCCATATATTTATGGTGAATTTAATGCGCATAGGCTTATACCCAGGAACTTTCGATCCTTTAACTCTCGGACATATGGACATCATACGCCGGGCTTCCAGATTAGTAGATACACTCATCATTGGCGTTGCTATCAATAATGCTAAATCACCAATGTTTGGTTTGGAAGAAAGAGTGCAGATGATTGATGAAGAAATTAGCCTAATTGCCAAGGAATTAGAAATTCAAATATCAACACATCCTTTTGAAAACTTGTTAATCGAGTGTGCAAAAGATGTTAATGCTAACGTAATTATTCGGGGTTTGCGCGCCGTCTCAGATTTTGAATATGAATTTCAAATGGTTGGAATGAATAGGGTGCTTTCAGATAAAATTGAGACGGTTTTTCTTATGGCTGATAACAGTTATCAATCTATAGCTTCTAAGCTAGTCAAAGAAATAGCTCGGTTCGGGGGAGAGACTAAAGAATTTGTACCTAAATCAGTTCAAAAAAGATTACTTTCTTTTTCAGAGATAAAAAGAAATAGAATTAATTCATAGAAAGTATTAGAGGTGTAAAGCATGGCAAGAAAGCTTCCCAAGGGTCCATCATTATATTTAAAATTGAAAGATGGAATAGTTGTTTGCAGATTGTTTGAGGAAATCGCATTCAATCATGTTGAACGAATAATTGAACTTGTAAATGCCGGTTCATACAATAATGTTGTTTTCCATAGGGTTATAGAGGGCTTTATGGCTCAAACCGGTGATGTTTTATTCGGAAATCATGAGGAAAACTTTGATCTAGATCGGTGTGGTACGGGTAGTTCAGAAAAACCAAATTTGGTCCAGGAATTTTCAGATTTACCTTTTGATCGGGCCGTTTTGGGTATGGCTAGATCTCAGGATCCAAATTCGGCAAACAGTCAGTTTTTTATAATGCTACAGGATGGACACTTTCTGAATGGTAATTACACAGTTTTTGGTAAAGTAACTAGGGGAATGAAATTTGTAGATCGAATAAAAAAGGGTGATTCAAATCTTAATGGGGCAGTAGAAAATCCTGACATGATCATTTCAGCATGGATGAAATAAAGTATGAAGATTAAGGGAGAATTGAAATGCGAATATTTTTAATTGGAATAATGTTTCTTTTATCTTCTGAAATAATTTCAGCAAGAGATTTGATGCGTTTAGAAATTTCAGGACAGGTTCAAGGGCTAGTTGATATTGAACTCTTAGAAGACTTAGCTCCAAATCACGTAGATCAAATTAAGAATCTTGTATCCCAAAAAGAATATGATGGAGTTGTTTTTCATCGAGTGATTGAGGGATTTATGGCTCAAAGTGGTGATGTGATGTTTGGGAACTTGTATAATGATTTTCAACCTACAATGGTAGGAAGGGGGGGATCCCAACTAAATGATTTGAAGGCAGAGTTTTCTGCTGAACCATTTGATCGTGGAATAGTAGGCATGGCTCGATCTCAAGATCCAAATTCTGCTAATAGTCAATTTTTTATAATGCTAGCAGATGGACATTTTTTAAATGGAAAGTATACGGTCTTCGGTAAAGTGATCTCCGGTATGGACATTGTGGATCAGATCAAAAAAGGTAATAAAGAAAATAATGGAATGATTTCAAAAGATCCTGATTTTATGAAGCAAGTTACTATTATTTATGGAGATTAGAGTTGTTTAATCATTGATCAGTTTCGAGCTTTAAAAGTACATGCCTTTTTTTTCCTGCCGAGAGTTTTATTGAGTCCTTAAAGTCTTTTGCAGTAAATTGGAGATTAGGTGAGGTAATCAATTTATCATTATACCTAGCTCCATCTTCTGCTATTAGGCGCTTTGCTTCTTTTCCACTTGAAACTAACCCTGACTTAATAAGCAATTGACTGATTGTAATCACTGGTTTTAAATCACTTGAACTTATTCTTTGAGTTGGCAAATTAGAGTCAATCTCGCCATGTTGAAATACTTTTACCGCTGTAGCGTTTGCTTTCATAGAGGCAGTTTTCCCATGACATAGCTCAGTGATCTGGTTTGCTAATAAAATTTTTGCGTCATTGATCTGCTGGCCTTTCAGTGCGCCATATCTTATACATTCATCATATGGTAATTCCGTGTACAATAGTAAAAATCTAATTACATCGCTATCATCTGTATTTCTCCAAAATTGCCAAAACTCATATGGTGATAGCATTTTAGGATTTAACCAGATAGCTTTGCCATTAGATTTGCCCATTTTTTTTCCATCAGCAGTAGTTATTAGTGGAGATGTCAATCCAAAGGCATGTTTGTTGGAAATACGTCTAATCAAGTCTATTCCAGATACTATATTACCCCACTGATCAGAGCCTCCGATTTGAAGAGAGCAATTAAATTTTCTGTTTAACTCTAAAAAGTCATAAGCTTGTAACAGCATGTAATTAAATTCTAAAAAACTTAAAGACTGCTCTCTATCTAGCCGAGTCTTTACAGAATCAAAAGACAGCATACGATTTATCGAAAAATGTTTTCCAAAATCCCTCAGAAATTCTAGATAATTTAACTCTGTAAGCCAGGATGCATTGTCAACCATCAAAGCTTTATTCGGTTCGTTTTTATAATTCAAGTATTTGTTAAAGATAGTTCGCAGTGAAACAATATTAGAATTAATATTTCTTATACTTAATATGGGCCTTTCTTCAGATCTGAAAGAGGGATCTCCAATTCTAGTTGTTCCTCCTCCAATTAAAGTTATTGGCTGGCCTCCACATTTTTGCAACCACCGTAACATCATAATGTTTACTAGGTGCCCCACATGGAGCGATTGTGCTGTTGCATCATAACCAACATAGGCAATTAATTTCTTATTAATGCATTGCTGACTATCTAGTCCTTTTATGTCTGTGCAATCGTGAATAAATCCACGAGAACTGAGTACTCTTAAAAATTCTGATTGTACTTTTATTTCTTTGTGCATTTTAAAGTCTAACGGGTATTTTCGGTTAATCGCTTTCTGACATATTTTTTTACAGTGTCTAACATTTCATCCATTCCTGGATCGAAAAAATGGTTTGCATTTTCGATCACCGTGTGAGTGATCACGATACCCTTTTGTTGTTGCAATTTATTTACTAGTTCAGTGGTTTTATCCGAGGGAACGACTTTGTCGTTCGAACCATTGATTATCAGGCCTGAAGATGGGCAAGGCGCCAAGAATGAAAAATCATAAGTATTTGCAGGTGGGGCAATCGAAACAAATCCAGTAACCTCAGGTCTACGCATTAAGATTTGCATTCCTATCCAGGCGCCGAACGAAAATCCGACCACCCAACAGGCTCGAGCATTTGGAATATGTGATTGTAGGAAATCGAGTGCTGAAGTGGCATCAGCCAGCTCACCTACGCCTTGATCAAATGTTCCTTCACTTTTACCTACACCTCGAAAATTAAATCTTAAACAAGAAAAACCCATGCCAAAAAAGGTATAATGGAGATTGTAAACAATTTTATTATTCATGGTGCCACTGTATTCTGGGTGTGGATGTAAGATAATTGCTATCGGTGAGTCGGTAGATCTTTGGGGATGAAACCTTCCTTCCAGTCGACCATCCGCCCCTTGAAAGATTACTTCAGGCATTTTTGCTCCGTATTTAATTCTAGCTTCTTGACCAAATGAGCTCAGTATTCTAGAATGATTCTAAAGAAAGATTTTCTAGATTTTAAATATTCAGTTACGTGTTAAATCTGTGTTAGTCAACTAATTAGGTGTAAGTGTATGAAGTTAAATACCCAAGGCAGATACGCGTTGATAGCTTTGGTTGATTTGTCGACAAGGCACGAAAAGAAAAGGGTTAGTCTTTCAGAGATATCAGAAAGGCAAAATATTTCGTTACCCTATCTAGAGCAACTTTTTGTTAAATTAAGAAGGGCTGGCATCGTTAAGTCTTTTCGAGGTTCTTCAGGAGGTTATGCAATATCCAAATCTCCTGAAAGTCTTAGAGTAACTGATATACTGAAAGCGGTGGATCAAGATTTGGATTTAGGATCAGAAAAAAAAGTAAGACCAGTGAAAGAAGAAAAGACGAAAGAAGAAGCGTTGTCTGCAAAAATGTGGGAGCAATTATCCGCTAATATTTATGTTTTTTTGCATCAGATGCGCTTGTCAGATATAGTGACAGATCAACTAAATCCGTGTCCCGCTGTACCACATTTTGTATCAATTTCTGACTCATAAAGCTATGGAACGAATTTATTTAGACTGGAATGCATCAGAGCCTTTGTCAAAACAGGCCTCGTCTGCAATGATCCAGTCTTTGAAACAATATGGCAACCCCTCATCAATTCATTTTGAAGGTAGGGAAGCAAGAAATGCCTTGGAGAGTGCGAGAGATAAAATAGCAGAAATAGTTGGGTTGAACTCTCGTCACTCACTTGTTTTTACTTCTGGGGCAACAGAGGCGGCCTCTATGGTACTTCATTCCCGCTTTTTTGAATGTGCTGCCATAGAGCATGATTGTGTGACAGTTTGGGCTAACCCTCACTTATCTGTATCTAAATTTGGTCATGTAACTGTGGATTCCCCAGGGGAATCAAGTTTGCAAATGGCCAATTCAGAAACTGGTATTATTCAAGATATACCAGAGGGGATTTTATTTACAGACGCTGTTCAGGCATTTGGTAAGGTTCGAACTGATTTTTCGGATATTTCATATGAATTTGCAGCAATATCATCTCACAAGATAGGTGGCCCAAAAGGTGTTGGTGCATTACTTGTTAGTGATGGAGCAACAATAGCCCCACTTATTCGAGGAGGTGGCCAAGAAACTGGGAATAGATCTGGGACCGAGTGCCTAACCAATATTATAGGATTTGCTGCTGCGGCGGAATATAGATCAACTGAAATCAAATCAGGTTTAGAGTCAGAGATTAGAAAAAGACGTGACTATTTAGAAAAGCTCTTAAAAGAAGTAAGCGACAGCACGATTATAATAGGTAAGTCGGTTAAACGATTACCAAATACTAGTTACTTTCTAACTCCTGGATGGCAAGGTGATTTACAAGTGGCTGGCCTAGATTTAAGAGGCTTTTCGGTTTCTTCTGGTATGGCTTGTTCTAATGGAAAGAAAGATAAAGGCAGAGCAGTGGTATCTATGGGATATTCAAAACAATTAAGCGATTGTGGAATTAGAGTTTCTATAGGTTCAACTACAACGACTGAAGACTTAGAGAGATTTGTAGAGGCCTGGTCTTTGCAGTTGGACGAGTGGAAAAAAAAGGCCGCATAGATAATTTTTGATCAAAATTGGGTGAGATGTTTAATGTCAAATGTGTATACAGAAGCTAAGAAAGGGATCGATCCAGGTACAATTGATTCAGTGAATTCTTTGAAAGAAGATTATAAGTACGGCTTTAGTACTGAAATCGATATGGACTATGCTCCTAAAGGCATTTCAGAGGAGATTGTTAAGCTTATATCGAAGAAGAATTTGGAACCAGAATGGATGCTAACTTGGAGATTGGAAGCATATCAGCGATGGACAAAAATGTTTGAACCAGACTGGCCAATGTTAAAATATGAGAAAATTGATTACCAGGATCAATATTATTATGCTAAACCTAAATCTCTCAAAGAAAGGCCAAAATCCTTAGCGGATGTTGAACCAGCTTTACTTGAGACCTATGCTAAGCTAGGGATCCCTCTTAAAGAGCAAGAGTTTTTAGCTGGCGTTGTTGGAGCAGAATACGCTAGTGCTAACGCAAAACCAAAGGTGGCAGTGGATGCTGTTTTCGATAGCGTTTCAGTAGGAACCACCTTTAAGGATGAGTTAGCTAAGTTGGGTATCATTTTTTGCTCAATTTCTGAAGCTATACATTCTCACCCCGAACTTGTGAGAAAATACATTGGAACTGTTGTCCCAAGATCTGACAATTATTTTGCTACCTTGAATTCGGCAGTTTTTTCTGATGGGTCATTCGTTTATATTCCTGAAGGGGTTAAGTGTCCCATGGAATTAAGTACTTATTTTAGGATTAACGCGGAAAATACCGGTCAGTTTGAACGCACACTTATTATCGCTGATAAAGACTCACAAGTAAGTTATTTGGAGGGTTGCACAGCTCCAATGCGTGACACCAATCAGCTTCATGCTGCAGTAGTTGAATTAGTTGCTCTCGATAATGCTGATATTAAATATTCTACTGTTCAGAATTGGTATCCTGGCGACAAGAATGGGAACGGAGGAATCTATAATTTTGTTACAAAGAGGGCTGATTGCCGAGGTGTTAGATCTAAGGTGATGTGGACGCAAATTGAAACGGGCTCTGCCGTCACATGGAAATACCCATCCTGCATTCTAAGAGGAGATTATAGTCAGGGGGAATTTTATTCTGTTGCAATCGCTAATAACTATCAGCAGGCCGATACGGGAACAAAAATGACTCATTTAGGCAGAGGCACCAGAAGTAGAATTGTTTCAAAAGGTATATCTGCAGGAAAGGCTCAGAACACATATAGAGGATTAGTTAACATACATCCTAAAGCAGTAGATAGTAGGAATTTCACGCAATGTGACAGCCTTTTAATTGGAAACAAATGTGGAGCTCACACAGTTCCTTATATCGAGAACAAGAATAGTTCTTCAAGAACTGAGCATGAAGCAACTACCTCAAAGATAGATGATGATCAATTATTCTATTGTTTGCAAAGAGGGATTGGTGAGGAGGATGCAGTGGCTTTGATTGTTAACGGTTTTTGCAAAGAAGTATTGCAAGCTCTTCCAATGGAGTTTGCATTAGAAGCTCAGAAATTAGTAGCAATTAGTTTGGAAGGTTCAGTAGGTTAATAATGTTAGTAATAAAAGATTTGAAAGTAAAAATATCAGAAGTTGATAAAGATATAATTCAGGGATTTAATTTAAAGATAAACTCAGGTGAGGTGCATGCTATCATGGGACCGAACGGTTCAGGAAAATCCACCCTTTCACATGCTATATGCGGAAAGGAGGGTTATGAGATTACCGGTGGTAATATCAATTTAGAGGGTCGCAGTATATTGGATCTAGAGCCTCAAGATAGAGCAACAAAAGGAATTTTTCTAGCATTTCAGTATCCACTTGAGATTCCTGGTGTAGGGAATCTATCTTTTATGAGAACTGCACTAAATTCTCAAAAAAAGGCTCGGCAAGAAAAAGAACTTAATCCAGCAGAATTTTTAAAACTAGTTAAAGAGAAGGCCTCACATCTGAGTGTCGATATGGAAATGCTTAAACGTCCTTTGAACGTAGGTTTTTCAGGTGGTGAGAAAAAAAGAAATGAAATTCTTCAAATGGCTCTTTTAGAGCCAAAACTTTGTATTTTGGATGAAACTGATAGCGGTCTTGATGTAGATGCTATGAGGCAGGTTTCTCAGGGAGTAAACGCACTAAGGTCGCCAAATAGATCTTTTTTAATTATTACGCACTATCAGCGTCTTTTAAACCATATCAAGCCTGATTATGTGCATATTATGGTTAGTGGAAGGATCATTAAAACAGGTGGGCCAGATCTAGCTTTGCAAGTTGAGGAAAAAGGTTATGGGCATTTGATTGCTAACCAGAAAAACTAGAGCAATATATGAAAAATCAAGAGAAACATTCGATAAATAAGTTAGACAATTCTCGTAAGCGTTCTAAATGGGCTCTTAATTATCAGAAACAGTGTCAGGAAGACCTCAAGAAAGTAGGTATGCCATCAAGAAATGCTGAGTACTGGAAATTTGCTTCACCTAATTTGTGGGAAAATACTGGTCTGATTCCGGTGAGTGGAAAAAACTTTCCGAAAAATGATACCCAATATCTTGAAAATAAACCTGAATATTATGTTGAGTTTGTTGATGGAATAATTGATCCTGTTACCCTACAAAATTTGAAAAAGAAATTGAAAGAATGTGAAATTTCTAATTTTGAAGAATCTGTTTGTGATCAGTTTCATTGGGCTAATAAGTTGCTTGGTAAAGCAGAAACTAAGGCAAGGAAGTCGTATGAAAGACCTTTTGCTTTGTTGAATGGTGGTGGGTCTTCTCAAGGAATTTTTCTTAACTGCAAAGAATCTCCCAGAAAACCAATCCATATTTTTTATTCTGGTGAAATAGAAGAAAAGGTTAATATACGACATCTCCTCAAAATAAATTGTAATGCAGAGTTGCACATCATCGAGCATTTTTCTGGGAATGCAAATTACAATGTTGTCACGGAGGGGTTTTTGGATTCCACTTCAATTTTAAACCATAATCGGTTAGTAAGTCGATTCCTGAGAAATTCAATCATAACTCATTTTTTTATTAATTGCATGGAATCTTCAGTTGTAAAAACTATTGGGATAACCTTGAATAATGGTGCTGTCCGGAATGAAACTTTTTTGAATTTGGAGGGATCTCAATGCGATGTGACTTTAGCAGGATTGGGAGTAGGGCGTAATCAAAGTTCCATTTGCGACAATTCAGTGTTTGTAGCACACTTGGAGAATTCTTGCAAAAGTCGTCAAATCATAAAAAATGTTTTGACCCAAGGAGCTAAGGCTGTTTTTCAAGGCAAGATCTACGTGGATCCAAAAGCTCAAAAGACTGACGGATATCAAATGAGTAATGGATTGATTTTGGATGAGAAAAGTAATTTTTTGGTTAAGCCAGAGCTGGAGATATATGCTGACGATGTAATTTGTTCACACGGATCGACCTCTGGATCTCTTAATATGGAACATCTTTTCTATCTTAAATCCAGAGGAATTAGCACAAATGAAGCACGAAAGATTCTCGTGGAGGCTTTTCTTGAAGAAGTGATTGAGGAAATAAGTGATCTTGAATTTTCTAAATTCGTAAGAAAAGAAATCCAAGATACTTTAATTTAAAGAAAGATAATGGCTTATATGAGAAGAGTCTTTCCAGAAAATGTGATTATAACATTTGTTCTAGGTGGGTTTGTTGCTGATATATTTAAGGCATATCTTGATTTAAGGATATCATTTAGGAATCAGTTGAATAATTTTACTTCCGAGTCGAGACTGCTGGCTTACGCATTCTTCATTTCAGGAGTTCTTTTTTTGGAAAGATTACCTGGAAGGGTAACCAACGATGATATCCAATTTAATAAAGATAGTCTCTTTGATTATGTCGGGATGGATCTATTTACATCAATATTTTTTGGACCTATTTTCCTTTATTTTTTGTCAGCTCTAACACACTTATTTGCTTTACTATTTAAGGGAAAAGCCTCATTTTTTGAAGCAAGGTTAGCTTTTTTTTGGTCAATTATTGTCGCATCGCCATTGTTATTGATTGCCGGATTACTACACGGTTTATTTCCTGATGGCTTTTTATTTAAATTTGTGGAATGTGCCACAGTGCTAGCGTATGCATGGATTTTTTCCGTAATTTTCTGTGCTGCTGAAAGATTTTTTTCTCATCTTCCAGTATTTATTTCGCTTTTATCTGGGTATCTACTTTTGTCTTATTTAGTGGTTTGATGACGAGTAATTCAATGACTCTAGCTAATTTAGTTTTGCGAAGCTTTTTTTCTCCAAAATCTGTTTTAGGTTATGTAGTTAACCTCGATCTTAATTGGCGTACATTAATTGAAGCAACCTTGTTTGTCTCAATAGTAAATACACTATTAACCCATCTTTTTAATACAGTGACTTATTCAGCAAACATTGATGAAGAAACATTATTTGGGCCATATCTAGATTTAGTACTAAATAGGCCATTTCTCCTGTCAATAATTGAATTTGGTAAGATTTTTTTTATAACTACCCTTTTAACCTATGGAGGCAGACTTTTTTCTGGAACAGGATCTTTTTTTAATGCCCTAAAAGGGGTGGTGTGGGTTCACTTTGTTTTAATTTTTATTAATTTAGGGCTGTTCATAGCTATCCAGTTAAATATTACTTTGGCTGGGTATTTAATTATTTTAACCAATTTTTGGATAATGTGGCTTCTTTCCGAAAGCGCTGTTAAGATCCACAATTTTAGGTCAACTTTCATGGTATTTGCGGTAGGGTTTGTTTTATTTATTTTGGTGATAGCAACACTTGTACAGATAATGGATTCTTTAGGTTTCGGGTTGCTAGAAAGGGCAGGGTTTCGTGCTTGACATAGAGGCAGTGAGAAAAGAGTTTCCTATTCTAAACAGTAAAATTAGGGGAGAGTCTTTGTGTTATCTTGATAATGGAGCTTCAGCTCAGAAACCAAGATGTGTAATAGAGGCCGTCACAAAAGGCTACGAATTTGAATATGCAAATGTGCATCGTGGACTTCATTATTTGTCTAATATTGCTACTGAGAAGTTTGAATCAGTACGGGAAAAGATTCGGAGATTTATTGATGCTGATAATATCGAAGAGGTAATATTCACTTCTGGATCAACGGAAGGCTTGAATCTCATTGCTTATGCATGGGCCGAAAAAAATCTTGTTGAGGGTGATCAGATAATCTTATCAATAGCAGAGCATCATTCAAATATAATTCCCTGGCATTTCCTAAGAGAGAGAATGGGTATTCAATTGAAATGGGTCGAAACCCGAGAAGATGGTTCTTTGCTAGCAGAAGATGTTATCTCCGCAATGAATGAGAAAACTAAATTAGTTTCAATAACACAAATGTCCAATGTACTGGGGAGTGTAGTAGATGTGAAGGCTATTTGTAGTGCAGCAAGAGATAGAAATATTATTTCTGTAGTCGATGGTTCTCAGGCAATAGTTCACTTACCAGTAAGTGTCCAAGATTTAGGCTGTGATTTCTATGTATTTACTGGTCACAAACTTTACGGTCCTTCAGCGTCTGGGGCTCTATATGTTAAGAGAGCACGGTTTGAAGAGATGCGACCATTTTTAGGTGGTGGATCCATGATTAATCATGTGGGTAGAGAAAGTGTTTCGTATAATATTCCCCCTCACAAATTTGAAGCAGGCACGCCAGCTATAATTCCAATGATAGGTTTGGGTGCTGCAATAGATTTTGTTGAAATGTTAGGGAGAGAAAATATCTTAGAGTATGAAAGTAAATTGGTCGAATATACGAATATTAGACTATCAGAACTTGATTTTTTGAATTTACAAGGAACTAGCACTGACAAAGGAGGAATTTTTTCTTTCATTATTCAAGATAATAAACTGCATCCTCACGATGTAGCAACCATAGTAGATCAGAAAGGCGTTGCAGTTCGGGCAGGACACCATTGTTGTCAGCCATTACTTGATTATCTTGGTGTTACCGCTACTTGTCGTGCTTCACTGGCCATGTATAATACTGAGGAAGATATAGAGAAATTGGTTGACGCTCTTAAATTTGCTATTGAGCTGGCCGGTTAATTTAGAGGTTGAAAGTTCATTATATTAGAATAACCAGTTTTTGACTTTCTATCATCTAGATAAATTTGATGGTATTCATTTTTCTTCCAAAGTGCTGAAAAGTCATCATAATGCTTAGAAAGCAAGTGGCCACTTTGTCCAGTTGGCATAGATACAAAAGAGTAATCTGGGTTAGATAAATCAAAAATAATTCTTAGAGTACTGCCGTATCTAACATCATGAATATTGCTAGAAGACCTTAGTGATCTAGCCATAGATAATGTGTTATCACCACCGGGTGTTTCATAGACTATATTAGTCAAGTACGAAATAATTGGATAACTGCCGATGATTTTCTCTTTGAAACGAGCTTTATGATAGTTCCCCCAACGCCATTCAGCTATATCTGACTTATTCAACTTAGCGTTAGTTACGAGGGCGTCATCAAGTGCCATCAGAGCTAATTCATCACAGTTTTCTATTTTTTGAGTTTGTATAATGTCGCACCAGATCCCAGCTCCGTCCACATTTCTTAACACCTGCTCTAAGAAATCTGGTTTGATTGATTTAAACCAGTGCATTTTTGATCCGAGTTCATCCTGTAGAATCATTCTCTGAAAGTGGCTTACCCAACTGTTGTAAATAAGTGGTTGGGAAAGATGAATTGACATTTCTCCATTCCATTCCCCCAGTAATTCTAGAGCCTTTTTCCTTAAACTAATTAAATCGTTGTCCATAGTTAATGTCTGAGAATACCATAGATTTTTTGCTAATAATGGAAGTACAGTTCTTGCGCTAGAAGAAACAATATCTGAGTGAATTTCCTTAAAACTTTCCAAACTATGAAACTTTCTCTTCTCAAAAAGGTCTCGCATTCTCAGATTTCTTTGGCTTCCACCATAATCATAACTAAAGTGTTCAGGGTAGTTTCTTTTCATTAATCTGTTATTAGTGTTAAATAAAGTACCATTTAATGTATCTGAGATTGATGGGTTCTTATCAAACTCTAGATAACCAGCCCACTCCATAGGATTTTCCCATCCCAGTGATGGTATTACACCAAAACTGTCACCTAATGTCTCAGTTCTATTCGGAATTTTTCCTGCGCTCACTATTAAGGCACTTTTAGAGTCAGCTAGTAAAACATTGTACGATGGGACAACTAGGTATCTGAATGCCTCTTTAGCAGTCAAAATGTCTTTAGCCGTCATCGCTAATATCAGTGACTCAATTGACCTATCTTTCGGATCTAATCCAGTCCATTTTAATGCAACTGCCTGATCAGGAGATACTATGGTTTGAAGTCCGTAGGCTTTTGGCGGAATAATGGGGCCTCGGTCAGTTGATTTAATTGTATAAGTCAATCCCGGTTCGCCGCGTATTTTAATGAGAACCGTTCGTTCTTTGAATTTCTTGTATTCTCCGTTATCAAGATACTCGTCTGGATTATTAGGATTAATATTCTCTATGATTAAGTCTTGATTGTCTAAATTAGAGCTTGCTATGCCCCAAGAGATAAAATCTGATCGCCCTGTTAAAATAGCTGGAATTCCAGGAATGGTTGCGCCAATTAATGTGTTTTTTTCATAGGTCATTTTTGCAATCATCCAGATTATTGGAGCTTCAAATTTGGTGTGGAGGTTGTATCCAACTAGTGTGCTTCCTGAGGCAGTCCTGGGTGGTAATGAAACCCAAATATTTGAAGCATTTGCAGTTCCTAAACCATGATTTGTTAAACGGTCTTTAAATACAAAACTATTACCGATCCTTCTGTCCCGATCAGGGTTGGTTTCTAGATTTGATAGTATGCTGAGATTAGACAAAGTTTTAGAGTCAGAAACATCTGGGATGTCTGGAAATAGATCCGATAACCTTTTTGAAGAAATACCTTCCTGCAAAAGGTTTAATCTAATGACCTCCTTTTGTGCACTTTCATTGTTTTGTAGAGCTAAGAGCTTAAGTATGGCGATACTATCTGTTGGTGTCCAGGGTGC
>PACC02000048.1 GCA_002699695.2 Paracoccaceae bacterium
CAAACAAGAGCAATCACTGGAAGTTTCATAGGCCGCGACTTTCAATTGATTACTTTTACATCTATGCTGTCAAATTTAGTAACAGTCTACATTGTATCAGCGGGTACAGATGCAATTGTTCCTGTTTCGATACTAATAATCGGTACCTTAGTATTCGCATTAATTGCTGGATTAAATCAAATTGATACATTCAAGGCATGGTTGGCTGATATGGATGAGCAGGATTCTAATACTAATTTAGGTAGATTAGGCAAAGACGCTCCAATAGGTATGTGGAAGACAGCTTACTCCTTAACTTTCTTAGCTATAGCGCTAGGTCAATTATATTATATGTGGTTATAAAATAGTAATTAAGTTAATTGTGGGCTGTGTTTCATACAGTCCACACTATTAATCTAAATTAAACTATGTAATTAATAGCTAATAATAGATACGACAATTAACACAAACTAAATCTCAGTCCAAAAATTTTTTCTGTATTGTTGACTGATATCACAAGCCTGCCCCACCGAGCATTCATCATTTTCCCCTTGCTTAAATTATATAAAGATAAATTTGTGCCTCGAATTAACATTTAAAAAATTCTTTTTTAAATATTTCCTAAACTCAGTTTACAAAACAAATTATATTTAGACTTTATCTAAGATATACAATATTGAATTAAAGTTTTAAAAACCACATATAGTCCTGATTTCTTTGACTGACATTTTTTCTAATCCAAAAAAGTCAAGCATTTCAGGTATTTGGGCCATTAAAATGTCAACACCAGTAACAATTGTACTTCCATTTTTTTTAGCGGTTTTTATTAAATAAGTATCTGTAGTTGACAGAACCAAGTCAATCACAACATCCACTGAATTGATGAATCTCATCGCTACTGGTAGTTTATCAGCTCTATTCATTCCTAATGGGGTTGCATTAATGAGTATGTCCCACCCAGCTTCCTCGCTGTTCCAAACATCCACTTTCGAATTTGGAAAAATGTGTCTGATTTTACTGCATAGCTTGGTACTCCTTGATACATCTAAATCAAAGATTGCCAGTTTAGATATTCCTTTTGATACCAGATAAAATGCTGCCCCAGACCCGGCCCCTCCTGCCCCTATGAGGAGAATTGATTTATTGCGGGGGAGAACATTCTTCTCGTACATAGCCTTAAACACGCCAACTCCATCAAATATCTCACCAATTGTTTCTCGTGATTTGTTTAGTTTTAAAATGTTGCAAGAAGCAGACTGTTTAACCAAAAAACTTTTAAAGTTTAAATGCGATAAAATAGCTTGTTTGTGAGGCATAGTTATTAATGCTCCAAAAAAATTTTCGAGATTCTTTAATGCTTTGATTAGTTGCTTCAAATTTTCTTTTTTACAAGCCATTGGAATAACTATTAAATCTTCGTTTAATAGTTTAAAGCATGGGTTAAGAATTTTTGGAGCAGTAAAAGTATCTGTAGGAAAGCCTATATGTGCAATGAATTTTGTTTTTCCGGAAATGATATGATTAGAAATAACCATAATTTTTTTTAAAAATGATTATTTAAACCAGGGATTTGAGGTTTTTGGTACTTTTCTATCAATGCCTCTAACTATTTCTGCATTTTTATCATACATAGGTAAATCACAAATATGCGCGTTTAATTTGTCGTTTTTGTAGTTATAAACCTCTACTTGTGAATCTGTATCGGTAAAGTTATTATTTAGCCTTACGATTGCAACCCCACATTCTTGATAAGGAGACCAACTAGATGAAGTAACTTCTCCAATGCATTGTTTATTATGCATAATTTTACTTCCTAAGCTAGCAATACCGTCTTTAACACGTAGACCCATGACCCTATGATTTATAGTTTTTCTTTGCAGAGCTCTTTGTAGAGCCTGTTTACCTACAAAATTTCCTTTTTGCATGTTAACAAATCTATTTAATCCAACATCAAAAGGTGTAGTAAAGTTATTGAAGTCTCTTCCAGCTGATAGTAATCCAGCCTCTATCCTTCTGGCTCTAAAAACTGGTGATCCAGTTAGTTTTAAATTAAATTTTTTACCGGCCTCCCAAATTCTATCACCTATTTTTTTAAAATCATTTTCTGGCTGCAGATAAATTTCCCACCCTAACTCATTAGAAAAACCTGTTCGACTAATTATAACTTCCTCTCCATCAATTAGTACTGTACAAAAATCAAAATAATTGAATGGTTTTTGTAGGTCGCCATCAATAACAGCTTCAAGTAAATCTAGAGATTTTGGACCTTGAATTTGACTAACCCAAACATTTGGATCACTTATTTTAACATCGAAATCTTTGGCATGTGCAAGGTACCAATTAAATAAATCTCCATCCGCTTGAGCCATCCACAATTTATTAAAGAAATGCAACATTACACCGTCTGTTATCATCCCTCCATCATGATAACATGCGAACTGATAAGAGCAGCGACCTGGTTTTATTTTATTTATATCCCTCGTGAAAATGTAATTAGCAAATTTAAAAGCATCTTCACCAGATATTTCAACAGGAAATTCTCCTGTATTTCTTAATATAACATCCGTTCTTACTGCCCAGTACTGTTCGTCAGGTGTTATATTATTAAGAGATGCTGGGGTCATTCTATTATTATAAAGCTCATATTCAGGATCGAAAGGTAACTCCATATATGACCAAGGATGAGATTTCATGTTTCCAGGACGAGAAAGTTCTAATGGACGATCACCTGTTTGATCAAAAGCTTTAATTGTAAATCTTTTATTTGTGTTAGTCATTTTCATAGCCATAATCTGAAACCTTAATTAATTCAGCCCTTTTTCTAAATTGTTAGTACAGTCGACATTGTTTACCTGATTATAAATAACTTAGTCATGAAATACTTGAATGGCATATAACACTGATAAAATATTGGTACAATTTTTTTTGCGGATTAAGACATATCAATTACATGATGAGATAGTTATAATTACCTGAAATCATTTGGCTATTTATATTTTTTTCTATTATAAAGAATTATACAAACTACGATTATGTGATTAGTAGGTTTGACAGCCTCATTTATACTTATTAAACCATGCTTCCAAAGAGGCTCAGCAATTTTCAATTAACCATAAAGGATTTCTAATGTCAGAAAGTATATCACAACCGTATAAATTCATGGGATTTAATGCAATTGACAGCTCCATAATTTTTGGAATTTTTCTCGTTGTATGGGGACTGGGAGTGACGCATTTGAGCGATAGTAATTCTATCACTTCAATGATTCCTACTTTTTTGGGACTACCAGTTTTGGTGTTATCATTTCTGTCAAAAATCTTACCATCAAGACAGAAGTTGTTCATGCATATGGTCGTTTTATTTGGTCTTTTATCTGTTGTGGGCGGAGCGGACTTGTTTAGAAGCATTATTGCAGGTCATGTTTTTGATAACTTTTGGGCTGATTTATCAAAATTAGCTATGTTTGTCCCAGGATGCTTGTACTGTTATATTTGCATTCAACATTTTAGATACATAAAGGCCATGAAAAATAGTTCATAATCAAAAAATTAGTTTTAGAAAATATTTATTAAAGGAACAAATTAATGCCCGCTAAGTATATGATTGATGAAGAAAAGCTTGATAAACTGGCTAGCCTGGCAGTTAACACTGGATTGTCTATAAAAGCTGGTCAAGATTTACTTATTACTTCCCCTGTAGAAGCCTTACCATTAGTTAGAAGAATTGCCTTGCATGCTTATAAGTCTGGAGCAAACCTAGTGATCCCAATTTTTTCTGATCCTGAATTAACTTTAACGCGTTATAAGCATGCTCCAGAAAGTTCCTTTGATAAAGCTCCAGTTTGGCTTTACAAAGGCATGGCAGAGGCATTTGATGCTAATACAGCAAGGTTAGCAATAGTTGGAGATGATCCAATGTTGTTGGAATCTCAAGATCCAGAAAAAATTGGTAGATCTAATAAAGCCGTTTCTAAAGCTTCAAAACCTGCTCGTGAAAGCATCACAAGTTTCAATATCAATTGGAATATTCTTGCCTGGCCAGGCCGTGCATGGGCAAAAAGAATTTTTCCCTCACTTCCGATTGCTGAAGCTCAAAATCATCTAGCTGAAGCGATTTTTTCTGCATCAAGAGTGAACACACCAAATCCTGAAGAGGCCTGGGCCCAACACAATGCAAATCTTCTCAAAAGATCTTCTTGGCTAACAAAACAGAATTTTCAATATCTTCATTTTACTGGACCAGGGACTGATTTGAAGGTAGGTTTAGCTGAAAATCATAGCTGGATGGGCGGTGCCTCAAAATGTCAAAATGGCATAACTTGCAATCCAAATATTCCTTCTGAAGAAGTCTTTACCACACCTCATCGCTTAAAAGTCGAAGGAACTGTCTGCTCAACAAAACCATTATCATACCAAGGAACTTTAATTGATGAAATTAGGGTAACCTTCAAAGAAGGTAAAATAATTAATGCTAAAGCAAGCAAAGGGGAAGAAGTCTTAAGAAAGGTTTTGGACATAGATGAAGGAGCAAGACGTTTGGGTGAGGTAGCCTTGGTTCCAGATAGTTCTCCGATATCTCAATCAAATTTGCTATTCTACAATACTTTGTTCGATGAAAATGCTGCCTGCCATATAGCCTTAGGACAGTGTTATTCAAAATGCTTCAAGGATGGAAACAAAATTACCAAAAAGCAAATCAAGCAATTTGGAGGAAATTCTAGCATGATACATATAGATTGGATGATAGGTTCAAAAGATATTAGTATCGATGGATTAGGCTATAAAGACACATCAACCCCCATTTTTAGAGGTGGTGAGTGGGTTGATTAGTTCCCTTTTTCATTAAATCAAAAGATCTTACCAAACGTATTTATTAAACTGATTTAATTAAGCAATATATATTCATTGTACAAAATTATTTACCTTTAAAGTGTGGCTCTCGTTTCTCCAAAAAAGCACTTATTCCTTCTTTCTTATCCTCTGTTTGCACTAAAGCACCTTGGGCATACTTTTCAAACATCAAAGCCCCTGCAAGACTAGCCTCCATTCCAAAATTGACAATTGCTTTCATTGTTTGAGGTACAAAAGGAGCAAATTTTGCTAAATTATTCGCCATTTTGGTTACCTCAGATATTAATTGGTCTTCAGGGACAAGCCTAGTTATCAATCCTATTTGTAGTGCTTTTTCTGCTGTGATTTTTTCACCCATTAAGAGCATTTCCATACCCCAACCACGTCCTATTATTCTTGGCAATCTAGCTGTTGCCCCGCCTCCAGGTATAATCCCAAGTTTCCCTTCTGGCGTAGCAAATTCTGCATTGGGAGTAGCTACTCTGAGATCACAGCCTAGAGCTACTTCCAATCCCCCACCCATGCAAATACCATTAATTGCTGCTATAATTGGTTTTGGGGTTCTCTCCATCTTATCTGCTAAACCTTGAATAATTGGTTCTAAGGCTTTTCGTAAATCCCTGTCTTTGACTTCGCCTAAATCTGATCCGGATGCAAAAGCCTTATTTCCTGCTCCTGTAATCCCAATAGCTTTGACATCTTCATTTGAAGCAGCCATTTCAAGCAACTCTTCTAGTTCACTCAAAGTAGCAAGAGATATAGCATTATATTTTTCGGGCCTGTTTATTGTTATGAGCCCTAAATTATCAACTTTTTCAAATAGAACATTTTTAAATGGCATTGGTAATTAATTCCTTTCAGGTGATCTGTAAGCCTAACCTAACAAATATTGTTAAGACTCGAAAAGACCTAATTATAAAAATCGATCGCACCTTTAAACTAAGGGTTTTTAACATTTATCGCCTAAATTTTGGCACACAAACCAAAAAATTTATCTTGATCGATCTTAATAATTTTCATACAAATCAAAGTGTGTTCGGGAGACATTGTATATTTGCAAGGCCGAAGGAGCAACCACCCCGGAAACTCTCAGGCAAAAGAACCGATCTACAAAAGGACACTCTGGAGAGAGACCGACAGGTTCGCCGAAGGGATAATAATCTCAGGCAAATGGACAGAGGGGGTGCATAGGGAGGATAGACCTCCTATAGCTGTATTTAATATGAAGTGCTTTGCAGGCCCCTAAAATGGATGACGTTAAAAAGACCCAATTATATGAGCTTCACAAGAAGTTAGAAGCCAAGTTCGTGTCTTTTGCAGGATATTCTATGCCTGTTCAGTATACAGATGGAGTATTAAAGGAGCATTTGCATACAAGGAAATATTCAGGTTTCTTTGATGTTAGTCATATGGGCCAAATTACTGTTTGGCCAAAAAATGGCAAAAAGCATGAATTGATTAAATGCCTAGAATATTTGATGCCTTGTGACCTAATTTCTTTGCCTGAAAATCGACAATGTTATTCAATCTTGACTAACACGCACGGTGGTATAATTGATGATATAATGATTGCAAATAGAGGAACTCATTACCATATTGTTGTAAATGCAAGTCAAAAATATGCTGATTTTAAGCATTTAAAAGAACATATAGCTGATACGGGTGATGTATATTTAGCTGAAAACAAATCATTAATCGCTATTCAAGGGCCGATGTCACATAAGATTATATCTGAAATTTGTCCAGACACTTTGAAAATGAAATTTATGGATCAATACCAAACTAAAATATTAGCTAATTCATGTCTCATATCTAGGTCGGGTTATACAGGTGAAGATGGGTTCGAAATTTCAATTGATAATAAAAATGTGATTTCTTTAACCCAAAATATTTTAGAAAATGAAAACCTTAAACCAGTTGGTCTTGGTGCAAGAGATAGTTTGCGAATGGAGGCGGGCTTGTGCCTACATGGAAATGATCTCAATCAGCAAATCACTCCTCCTGAAGCTTCTCTTTCTTGGTCCATTCATAAAACTAGGCGAGA
>PACC02000025.1 GCA_002699695.2 Paracoccaceae bacterium
TCTATACTATTTATTCGAACAGAAACAGTTTTGCCATTCCCTTGCCAATCTAAATCGTTTAACGCATCTATAACATTCTTTGCACTTATTCCTTTTTCTCTGTATCTTCCAGTGATTTATAGATACTTAATTCCCGCCAATACTTTTCAGTTAGATCATTAGCATCACCAATTCTCAAAGCCAGGCCTCTAATAATGGCAACTAATATAGGATCTGCTTCAGCAAGCTTGCTTTGAACAATTTCCCAATCAATTTCATGAATTATGCATCTTGTCTTTGCTTTTGCAGTTACAGTTCTTGGCGAACCAATCACTCTCCCTACTTCTCCGAACATTTCACCGTCTGCCAAGGTTCCTATTTCCAGTCCGTGAGTAGACAAGATACTTACCTCACCACTATGAATTAAGTATACGCTTTCTGCCTTATCACCAATTGTGTAGATAGTAGCTCCCGCATTAAAATGTCTTTTTATTTGAGGTATCTGGGGCACTGGTTGAATCCTCCAATTCTGTGGTTCAAAAAATCCGCCATAGGTGCTAACAAACCACTAATTGTTTTGACACACAAAAGGTATTTTTGTTAACTACTCTTTACATGTAAGCATTATTAAATATTTTTTAAGTATTAGGAAAATAAAAGGTGCTCTGATGAAGTTATTAAGTCCTGATTTTAATGATGGCGAGTTTCTAGAAAAAAAATACAGCCTGAGCAGTGATTACGGTTTTGGATGTACGGGTAAGAACATAAGGCCACATCTCAAATGGGAAGGTTTTTCAGATAATATAATAGAGTATGCAATAACTATTTTTGATCCTGATGCACCAACAGGAAGTGGCTTTTGGCACTGGATTTTAGTTAATATAAATAAAGATTTCCACGAAACAAACAGTTCTTGTATCTCGAGTTCTTTACAAATCCAAAATGACTTTGGAAGTTATGGTTATGGTGGACCATGTCCTCCAGAAGGAGATCACCCTCATCGATATTTGTTCACAGTTTATGGCCTCAAAGAAAAAATTGAAGCACATGCCGACACTCCAGCAGCGCAAATTGGATTTCAATTGCACTTTAAGGCCCTTGAGAAAGCAAGCCTCATGGGGTTATTCAAGCACCATTAGAATTTTTTATTCTAAGTCTTTTAATATTATCAGAAGTCTATATGTGCATCATCGACGAAATGTATAAAAACTCCGTAGAACAATATGAAATAGATAATATGGGGCATATGAATGTACAATTTTATGTCCAGCACGCACTCAATGCGTGTGACCTTTATTTTAGGAAAAAAGATTGGATCAACAAATCGGAAAGTTTAGATTCTGTGTTCAATTTGGAAACAATACTAATTAGATATTTGCGTGAACAAACCTTGGCTACGCCCTTTCAAATCTCGGTAAACCTGGTTTACGTAAGCAATAGTAAAATAGTGGTTTTCCTTGAAATGCATAACCTGAAAAAAAACGCCATTAGCGCTGCTTTTCTTTTGAATTTCAAGTATGACGCAACCCTAACCAAGAATAAGCTATCTTTATCAAGGATTGACACAGATAGGCCTTTGCCAAAATTTTCCGTTCCAAGACACGGCTTAAAAAAGGGCCTCACAAATTTACCTATCTTGGATTTAACCAGCCTGAGTAAAAATAAGAAATCGAACATATTAAATTCTTTTTGTGGGATAGCCACACGAAAGAACTCCAATGAATTTACTCAGTTAAATGCCGCAGACTATATGGGAATAGTATCTAAAGCAGTGCCTCACCTGCTCTTGGAGGGAGGGCATTCAGTTGAAGATACAAATATTGGGGGTGTGGCATTAGAATACGAATTTCGCTTTAATCGTTTCGTCGAGTTTGGTAGTGGAGTGACATTAAAAAGCGGCCTTAGACATATCTCTGAAAAAATCTATACTTGGACTCATTGGTTTATTGATATTAGCACTACTGAAGTGTTGGCTGTAGCAGATTCAGTCATTATAACAATGGACCTGAAGACTAGAAAGTCAGTACCTATACCTAAGAAAATGCGTGAAAAACTTAAGAAAATATTGATTTAATTACCTCAACATTATTGTGGTTTAACTAATCAAAAAGTTTTCCATCAAAACCATCAAATAAATTCTTAACAACTTACTACCAATTTGAGGCCGCATTTTTTTATTATATATATAGCAAGCTAAGTATAATAACTGAACTAAATATTGAGTAATTATCTAAGATTATTTACCATCGTTTCCTACGGATTAGTTGGAGTAAACAAATGAAATCTTTTAAATATTTTTGGCAAGATTTTAGCGAAGGCCAGGAAGCATCTTTGGGAACCCATAAAGTTTCAGAACAAGATATTCTAGAATTTGGAAGAAAATTTGATCCACAATATTTTCATACTGATCCAGTATGGGCAAAAGAATCCCCATTTGGTGGACTTATAGCCTGTGGATGGCATACCTGCGCAATCATGATGCGTCTAATGTGTAACAATTTCTTGGTAGATACAGCTACGATGGGTGCCCCAGGGGTAGATAATCTTAAATGGCTTTTACCACTAAAGCCAAACGACGAAATAACTGGTTTTTGGAAAGTACTAGAAAGAAGAGAATCTAATTCTAAACCTAACCTGGGTATTATAAAGGCCAAGGTTCAGGGTTTTAATCAAAAAGATAAGTGTATTATTACAATGGAGCCGACACTTTTAATTTTTAAAAACCCCAAATCTTATGAAGACAAAGGACCATAAGTTCCATTTATACTGAGCGATACTTTCATACTTTCTTTTAAATGTTTCGGATTAGGATTTAGAGAGGCAAGTCTAATCTTGGTTTCCAGAAAGGTCGAAACAACTCAATTTTTGGGCACCGATTCATGACTACCTTTAAACCAGCTTGTTCAGCAATTTTAGCCGCCTCAGGATGTTTAACTCCAATTTGACCCCAAAGAACCTCTGCTCCAATTTCAACAGCCTCTTCTGCAATTTTTGGAAAATCATCTGCCCTACGGAAAACCTGGACCATATCAACCTTTTTATTAATAGATTTAAGACTTGGAAAGACTTTGAGTCCTCTGATTTCTCTACCGACCAAACTTGGATTAACAGGTATCATTTCGTACCCGGTCTCATGCAAAACTCTAAGAACACCATAAGAAAATTTTGTGCGATCATTACTAGCTCCAACCATTGCTATAGTTTTGACAGAGCTTAAAATTTTTGCCAGATAATTTTCATCATAAGGTTCATCGTGATTCATAATATAAGTCCTTTTTTTCAAAAGTTGTGTACCCTCTATTCTAAATCCAGATATCGCTAGTACAATCTCCACCAGGATAACGGGTCTCATGACAACGGCTTGGTCCATTTGGTTCCTTTCCAAAATCTACGATGAATTTTGGATTAATCTTCATGCCACCATTTACGGGATCACAATCAATCATCAGCATGACACCCCCTTGTTTTCGAATTTCAGGATAAAACTGATTATCCCATGTCGAAAAAAGTGAAGTCGTGACATAAAGGCGCTTACCATCTAGTGAAAGTTGGAACATCTGTGGCCCACCTGCTACTTTAACACCATTAACTTCAGATGCCTTTCCTAATAAACCACCCATCCAAACCTGACCCGTCAAAACTGGTTTATGAGGATTGGAAATATCATACTGACGCATATCCCCGTGAAGCCAGTTGTTAAGATAAAGGTACTTATCATCCATCGATACTAGAATTGCTGACATCACCCCAGGTAAGGGAATAGGCCATTCTGGATGTGGTTCATTTTCAACATCGATTATCTTTTCCCATTCCCACTTGCCATCAGCATTTTTCCACCAATGAATGACGTTAGTACTAAGTGCTGCTCCACAAAAACCATGCGTACTCTCAGGATTATGATGAAATTTAACTTCTAATGGAACCAGACCATCTTCACCTAGATAGAAAGACTCTATCGGTTCCCTTTTCTTAAAATCCCAAAAATGGAGTTCACGTCCATATTTTAGGTGACCAACCTCTTCCAGATCAAAACCTGGCATAAAAGTATTCGGAGCCGCCCACTCAGACGAGACCATAACATTGTGGCGTGGTTGGTACCAAAAGTCATAACCAAACTTAATTTTTCCCATGGAATTTTCCCAACGGCCAACAATTTGAAAGTCCTCGTTCAAATGCAAATAACCTCCTGGGGCTTCGCCCTTAGCATTCCCCAAGAATGAGATGATTATTTCACTGCCCAAACAGTGTACTGTGTGCGGCCCACTAAGATCAGTCTTAGACTTAATCTCTGCACCATCAATCACCTTATATAAAATGGGAGCCCGTGGATTTGTGGATGTATCAACAATATGAATATTATTAGATCGCACCCCAGGCAAAAGAAGGTACTTACGAGACATACTAGCGTCATCATGACATGAAGAACAAGCATTCCAACCCATATGATGTAGCTCATCACCTATGCCTGGCATCTCCAAACGATGGATTACTTTCCCGTACTCAGAGCTATTCGGATCACAGTCAATTGTGGCAAGATAATCTGGTTTTTGAATTCCTGTACCCGTATATATAGCTATGGTATACAGAATTTTTTCTCTAGGCCCTACAATAGCTTCCTGAGGAGAAGAATATCCTGGTCCACAGCACGTATTACCACCATCCATTTTTTCTTCTCCCAATTAAAGTTATCATTGAAATAATCTTTATCTTATCATAATATGATATTAAATTATTACAAGAAGATAAAATAAATCAAAATGTACTTACCAAGATTACTAAATATACTAGAAGTAGTAGCACGAGCTGGAAAGCCCCTTTCTGTTAAAGAAATAAGTGAATCGACAAACTTCCCGAAACCTAGTTGTTATAAATTAGTTCAAGACTTAATCAAAGATGACCTATTAATTAAAGGAAAAGGAAATAAATTTATCTTGGGGGAAAGGTTGAAGCAATTGGTTAAGCTTGATCATCAAGATTTGGATATTAGCTCTATAGCAGAGCCCCTTTTGAAGAAATCCGCACACAGGTTTGGTGTAACCTTTTTCCTGTCTCGTCTTAGGAAAAAGGGCGTTGAAATAATCTACGTAGAAACACCCCAAAATAGCCAGGTATCCTTTTTACACCCAGGGTTTGGCTTCAGACCCCTCCACGCATGTTCCTGTGCAAAAGTTATAGCAGCATTCTCTAGTGAGTCTTTCCAACTCAGTATTATTCGTAGTCGATTAAAAAGCTACACCCGAAATACAAGAACAAATTCGAATCTGCTCCAAACTGAATTTAAGCATATACGAGCCAAAGGGTATGCCGAATGCGTCCAAGAAATTGAAGTAGGAATGTGTTCTGTAGCAGCACCAGTTTTTGTTCAAGACCTCGGTGTTTTCCTAAGCTTAGGGGCGACCGGCCCCCTCCGATTGTTTGCTAATGATTTCAGAGAAACAATTGGTGCTTATCTAATTGAGCTGTCAAAGGAGTTTGGGGACTTGATATACAACAGAAATGCATGGGCTAATGGGACAATAGCTCTTGCAAGTTAACAAAATGATTTAGGGTCATGAAATGCAATCTTTAGTGAGGTTTTTCCTTTTCAACTTATTTTTCTTAACATTTATATCTGGAGAAAGATTGAATTCGGCAACTGGAGAGGAATCATCGTTTAGCTGTGATACTCAAGTGGTACTATCTGTGGACAAAGAAGGGAAACTAACCCAATTCTTACCAGGAAAAGTCCATTTTGTTATAAAAAATGACATCTTAACCTTTGGAAAGATTGGGTACATTACAGATGAAAGTATCACTTTGACTGTTGTCAGCAAAAACAAGTTCTATGCCTTTGAACCAGCACAATCACTTTTGTATGAGAATGGCTTATTTCACCATGTAGTATCAACCTTTGAAGGGTTGACTGCAATCCAAGCAAAATGTGTTCTTAGTGCCTCATAAATATGACCAAACTTTGTGGAACGGCAATATTTGGACTTTTCTACTTTGATTAATACAACTCGTGAAAGTCTTTCCAGCATGCATGAAAAAAACGGAAATAAGCTTATACTACTAGGAACGAAGGGAGGACCAGCTATCAGACCTAATGGCTCCATGCCTACCTCTTCCTTACTACTTTTGGATGGACAAAAGATACTTGTAGACGCAGGACTTGGAGTTACTAGAGGGTTGCTCAACAGTGGATTTGACCTCAAAACCTTATCAGCAATTTTTATCACCCACTTACATTCAGATCACATCTTGGAATTAGGCCCTTTAATTCACACAGCTTGGGCAACTGGCCTCAAATCAACTATTAATATCTATGGTCCATCAGGATTAATTGAATATTGGAATAATTTCATAGCATCTATGGCTCTAGATATTGATAATAGAATATCGAACGAAGATCGGACACCATTAGAAAAATTTGTCAAGATTCATAGTTTATCAGATCAACCCATAGTATTAGGTAAACTACAGGCCTTTTTCCTAGAAGTTCCACACCCGCCAATGGAGGAGTGCTATGCTTTTAAGATTGTAGGATCAAAAAGTATAACTTTTTCTGGAGACACTCATTTCTTTCCTCCATTAGCTGATTTTGCCACGAATTCTGATATTCTTGTTCATGAAGCCATACTAACCGATTACATCGATACTTTGGTTAAGAAAACAGGGCTCGGAAACAAATTGAGAAACCATTTGATACGATCACACACACCTTTGGAAAAGGTAATGGAAATAGCAAGGATCGCAAATTGCAGAATGTTAATTCTTAATCACCTAATACCAAATGATGATCCTGCTTACGATCAAAAAGTTTGGGTAGATCGCTCTCAGAAAGGTTGGTCAGGCAAAACATTGGTGGGCCGTGATGGATTAGAAATTAAATTCTGATGGAATTTTAATTCCATCCAACTTCCATTAAGGCTTCTTTCCTCATCTTATTTGATATTCTGATCAGCTCTCTTCAGATAAACTATCGCAGATTGTTTACCGTTAAACCTTTTTTTCCCTTCCAACTTCAATGTTTGCACCAATTCCCTTATGTGTGCGGGTAAGAGAGGTGACCTATAGCTCTTAAGCAGTTTAAGCAAAGTGCCCTCATTTTTCTTTTTAAGTATACTGGCAGCAAACTGTGCTGCGCCATGCTCAGTGTTGCCATCTCCTATAATTAATTCCATTGCTGCAACAATTAGAGCATCGGTTTTTCTTTTCCTTGAAATGTTTTGTCCCTGTTGGTAAGTGTTCCCATCAGAATCTATGCTATGCATGCCATAAACTAAACGCTCTTCCAGGAGATCACTTAATAACTTTTTAAATGGTTCTCGATTTAAATCAGGATACTCAGACCTAAAAAATGTCATCAGTTCGGAAATAACACCTATATAAACTGCTTTATTACCTTTTCTTTGGTCTTTTTTTAATAATTGAGCAGCTTGGTTCAACTTATCTTGTAAAGCACTCAACTTAAAATCAGTTGTCTGTTTCACGTAATAACCTCGTTTGGTAAAAACATTTTGTATATGCTCAAATTCTGGCATGTGTTATATATGAATTACTATAGCCAGTTCCACAAATTTGGTCAAAACTAACCAGAAAAAAAGTATGAGAAAAGCCATCCAAATTGCTGAAAATCTAATCAGCCAGCATAAAGAAAGGAAAAGATTTACTAATCTAACAGATGAATTACGCCCTACCTCAACTGAAGAGGCTTATTTAGCCCAATTTGAATTCCAAGCAAATTGCTCCAGAGGGGCCCTAGCTGGTTTCAAGATCGGACTAACATCTGTAGCACAACAGAAACTATGTGGTATTGATAGCCCAATAGCTGGGGGAATTTTCTTAAAGGAAATTTATCCTAGCACACACCAAATTCGTTTAGAAGATTATCACGGCTTAGGGATAGAATTTGAGTTGGCGTTAAAAATTTCTAAAGATATAAACCCGAGTGAAACGAAGTTTTCAAGCCTCAATCTGCTTTCTTATATTGATAGTATCTACCCTGCATTTGAATTAATCATTGATCGAAATGCCGATTACCAAATTTTGGATGCTTTATCACTTATTGCCGACAATGCTTGGTCAGCAGGAGTTATTTTGGGTAATCCAATTCCAAATTGGGAAAGTTTACAAATCAATGAATTAAATTCTACCTTATATTGGAACTCAGAACCGGCCCTGCGTGCCCAGATTAAGAGTGCAAATCCATTACGCTCACTAGAGTGGGTAGTGAATCATCTAGGGAAAATGGGTCAAAAAATCCCTAAAGATAGCCTCATAATGACTGGTAGTGTTTTACAAACACGTAAACCCCTCAAGGGCGACAAAATCACCTACAAAATAGAAAATCTATCAAAGGTAGAGGTCGCAA
>PACC02000077.1 GCA_002699695.2 Paracoccaceae bacterium
CTGATTTAAGTGAAGACGTAGGGGTACCTTTTCTTAATACGGCTGGAGATACTTTAAATACAGCAGTTTATCTGAAGCGAATTTTAAGCAAGTATGCTGACATTTTTTATTTGACAGTGTTAGGGAAAGATCCTCTTTCCTTTAGGATTCAGGATTTTATCGTCTCGGAAGACATAAATACTGACTTCATCAGACATCACCCGGACAAAAATTGTGGTATTTACATGATTGAAAATGATAGTTATGGAGAGAGAACTTTTCATTATTGGAGAGAAAATTCGGCCGCACGAACTCTTTTTGAGTCAGACAATGACTTTAGGTGTTTAGGAGAAGCTGATATAATCTACTTGTCAGGAATAACCATTGCGATTTTGGGAAAAAGGCAACGAGACAGGCTAATGAAATGGTTGGGGACAGAAGGGCAAAAGAAAACTATCTTATTTGACATCAATTTTCGCAAGAATTTGTGGTCAAATTTGGATGAGGCTCGACACACACTTAAGGCAGCAATGAAAGAGGCCACATTATGCTTTCCTTCGCAGGAAGACCTTAACGCTCTTTTTGGTTCAACGGAAAACCTGGAATTTCTCCGGGAATATTGCAAAACATCAAACGAATTTTTTGTTGTAAAAAAAGGAGGAAATCAGTCTCCACAAATAATATCAGGTAAGGAGAATTCTCTAAGGCTTAAGGGATTCAAAAAAATAGATAAAGTCTCTGATTCAACTGGAGCAGGGGATAGCTTTAATGCAGGTTTTATTGGGGCTCATTTAATGGGGAAAAAATTATCAAAGTCACTACAGTATGGTCATAAATTAGCTTCAAAGATTCTGAAGCACAAGGGGGCTATTTGCTCAGCTGAAGAAATTGTCGAATTTAATTTTAGATAATTTACTGACAGAATGAGTGGAATTGAGGGTTGGATGGAAAAGACTTCAGTATTGATCATTGGAAAATACGCAGAGATAGAATGTAATATCCAAAGATATCAATCTCATTTTGTTGTCACACAAGTAAATAACTTGGAAGAGATTAGGCAGATTAGAAAAGCTGAACGAGTTAAGATTAAAGCTATTGCTTTTAAAGGGCACTCTCGCTTTGATTTAAGAATCATTAAGCAGTTCCCGTCCTTAGAGATAATTGCCAATTTTGGGGTGGGGTATGACACTATAAGTGTCCTAGATGCCAAGAAGTTAGGAGTTGTAGTAACATATACACCGGATGTGTTAAGTGATGACGTAGCTGACTTAGCCCTGGCTTTATTGTTTGGTGTTTCTAGGCAGCTTTCCCTGGGTCTGGATTGGATTAAATCTGGATTATGGCCTATAAGGGGTGAGATGCCTTTGAACAAAAGAGTTTCTGGTTCCACATGTGGTATTGTTGGTTTAGGTAGAATAGGTTTTGAGATAGCCAAGCGGTTAGAGAGTTTTAAGGTAAAAATTCATTATTTTTCAAGAAAGAAAAAAATGTGTCCAGAGACTGGACATACTATGATAATCCGGTCGATTTGGCTAAAAGCGTTGAGACCCTTTTTGTATCAATAATAGGTGGTCCTGCTACCCATGGATTTATTTCAACTGAAGTTTTAAAAGCATTAGGCCCTAAAGGTATTTTAGTAAATATTTCTAGGGGTTCAACAATTGATGAAAAAGCACTATTAGATGCTCTGGAGAAAAAAAGAATATTTGGTGCGGGCCTTGATGTATTTGAGAATGAGCCAAACATAAATCCTAGATTTTTACAATTAGGAAATGTTTTCATGCAACCTCATCAGGGTTCTGGTACACGCGAGACCAGGCAAGCCATGGGAGATCTGCAGTTTCACAATATATTGCATTATCTAAGAAGTGGAAAGGCATTGACCTTAGTCCCTGAAATGCAATAACAAAAACTATATAAATGCTGCGACCTCTTGTTTTTGAATTCCAAGGTGTTCTATCTCTACTTCCATAATATCTCCGACCTTTAGAAAAACCGGAGGTTTCATACCAATACCGACTCCTTCAGGGGTGCCTGTGGCAATAATATCGCCTACTCTTAGTTCCAGAAAGCGGGTCATGTGAGCAATAATTTGTCGGACAGTAAATATCATATCTGATGTATTAGAGCTCTGTACAGTGGTTCCATTTAATTTCAGGCTTAAATTCAAGTTTTGTGGATCGGGGATGTCATGTTTAGTCACTAGAAAGGGTCCTATTGGGCCAAAAGTTGGTGCTGATTTTCCTTTTATCCATTGACCACCATGATCAAATTGAAATGATCGTTCAGAAACATCATTGATAACACAATACCCTGATACTACCTCTAAGGCTTCTTCTTCAGGCACGTGTGCACAGTTTTCTCCAATTACCACACCTAACTCTACTTCCCAGTCGGTTTTTTCCGAACCTTTTGGAATGATGACTTTGTCATAGGGACCTGAAATTGATGAGGTGGCCTTTGAGAATATTATGGGTTCAGTAGGTGCATCATCACCCGTTTCTCGAGCGTGTTTTGCATAGTTTAGGCCAATACAATAAAAATTTGGTGCATCGGCTAAGCAACTCCCCAATCGAACAGATCTGGGCACATGCGGAAGTTTCATATAGTCTTTATTGATAATTTTTTCTAATGAATTTAAAGAAACGCCATGGTGATAGAAATCAGCACAATAATCTGATAAATCCCTAATGTTCCCTTCAGGATCTATTAAACCAGGTTTTTCACTATCTTTCTCTCCGAAACGCACCAACTTCATTATTAAAACTACTACCTTTAAAAAATTTTACAATTTGTCGTTGACAAAACAAATTTGGTTCAAATAGTAAAACACATGCCCCCGAATGTCGCATACCGAGCCATTACTTGCAATGGAAAAGAAAATTCTGATCAATGCTGATTAAAGAGACTATTTCAATTACCATTTTTGATTTTACATCTTGCTTAGGATTGGCTATTTAAGAGCAGAATAGGAAGTAAACGATATTATAGTTTTATAATCTTAAAGGATTAAAATAAAACTTGGACAACTCTCAACATAACTATAAAGAAATACTCCACCCTGGTCCTGTTATTAGTTCAGCAATTCATGTTATATTGTGCTTCCATAACTTAATGAATCGTTTTGGCGCGAACGCGGGTTTATTCGTATCTACAAATTTTAGTTCGTGCTGTTTTGTTAAGTTGTCCTGTAATACTTACTATCTTATTGCTTTTTTGATTCTTGGTTCTTGGGTCTAATGGATGAGTTTATTTTCAAATTAGACGATGGTGATAATGTCGCTTTAGCTAGACGAGCCTTGCAAATTGGTGAAGTCGGTGCATTGTCTAACATACCTTCAGGACATAAAATGGCCGCTAAGGAGATTGCTGAAGGGGAAGTTATCATTAAATACGGTCAACCTATAGGTTATGCGAAGACTTTAATAAATGCAGGAGATCACTTGCATACGCACAATATAGTGTATCGTGATGTAGACAGAATTTACAATTTTTCAACCAGAATAAAAAGTCCTTCAGTTCCAAGCATCAAATCTGATTTCTATGGTTATAAAAGATGTAATGGGAGTGTTGGAACAAGAAATACTATAGCCATTTTGACTTCAGTGAATTGTTCGGCAACTGCAGCCAGAATGATCGCTGACCATTTTGACGAAGCCAAAATGAGTAGTTTCTCTAATGTTGATGGGGTTAATGCTTTTGTCCATGGGACAGGCTGTGGCATGGCTGACTCCGGAGATGGGTTTGAAACTTTACAAAGAGTAATGTGGGGTTATGCAAAAAATCCAAATGTGGCTGGAGTTCTAATGGTTGGTTTGGGCTGTGAGATGAACCAAATCGATTGGCTTTTAGATGCTTATCAGATTGATAAAGGCCCTTTATTTCAAGTTTTAAATATTCAAGATGTATGTGGCTTAAAGAAGACTATAAATAAAGGTATTGAGAAAATTAACGAAATGTTGCCCTTGGTTGACAGTAATGTTAGAACTTTATGCCCAGCTTCCTCATTGGTACTTGGGTTGCAGTGTGGAGGTTCGGATGCTTGGTCTGGTATAACAGCTAATCCAGCTTTAGGTCATGCTTGCGATCTACTAGTGGCTCAGGGAGGCACGGGAGTTCTGGCTGAAACACCTGAAATCTATGGAGCAGAGCATTTATTGACGGAGCGTGCCATCACTACCAGTGTTGGCAAAAAGCTTTTGGAACGGATAAAATGGTGGGAAGATTATACCAGTCGAAATTTTGGATCAATGGATAATAATCCTTCACCAGGAAACAAAGCTGGTGGTTTAACTACTATTTTGGAGAAATCTCTGGGTGCGGTTTCAAAGGCAGGAACTTCAAATTTGAATGATGTTTACAAATATGGGGAGTTAATTACCAGTAAAGGTTTTGTGTTTATGGATAGTCCTGGTTATGATCCTGCTTCAGTTACAGGCCAGATTGCTAGTGGTTGTAATGTCATAGCCTTCACTACCGGCCGAGGATCAGCATTTGGATCTAAACCTTCACCTTGCATAAAAGTTGCTTCCAATTCAGACCTGTTTCAGAAAATGCCAGAAGATATGGATATAGATGCTGGGAAGATACTTTCTGAGAATTCTTCAATTGAAGAGATGGGCAAACTAATTTTTGATCATGTGCTAGCAATAGCATCCGGAGATAAATCTAAATCAGAAGCCCAAGGTTTAGGAGATTTTGAATTTGTTCCCTGGCAAATAGGTGCTGTAATGTAGTAAATATGGGATTGAGATCCAACCTTTGATGACTTAGCATTATATGGCGTTGATAATTCCATAATTGGAGACTGTTATGAGACTTAATGGGAAAAAAGCATTTATTACTGCTGCTGGCCAAGGGATTGGTAAGGCAATTTGTGAGAAGTTTGTTTCTGAAAACTCGGAGGTTTATGCTACGGACCTCAACGAAGAACTACTTAAGAGTTTGTCTGCCGACAAAGTTATTGTTTTAGATGTAACTCATAAAGAACTGCTGCAGGAAGAGATTGTAAAGTTCAATCCGGATATCCTAGTTAATTGTGCTGGTTTCGTTCATGCAGGAAGTATTTTGGATGCTTCTGACGAGCAATTTGATTTTGCAATTTCATTAAATGTCAAATCAATGTTTCATGCTATCCAAGCAGTAACTCCCTTGATGCTTGAAAAGAAAACTGGCTCAATTATAAATATTGCGTCTGTTGTGTCTTCTATTATTGGGGCCCCGAATAGATTTATTTATGGCCTTTCTAAGGCAGCAATAATAGGTTTGACAAAATCTGTTGCCGTAGAATTTGTCGGTCAAGGAATTAGATGCAATTGTATCTGTCCAGGAACAGTTGACACCCCATCACTGCACCAACGTTTGAAAGATACTGGTGATTATGAAAAGGCAATGACAGATTTTGTGGCTAGACAACCTATGGGCAGGATTGGAGAACCCGGAGAAATCGCTAGTTTGGCAGTTTACCTTGCGTCTGATGAGAGTAATTTCACAACTGGGCAAACCCATATTATTGATGGTGGTTGGTCTGTTGGTTAGGATCTTAACCTATGCTATGAAGATTTTTCAATCTCATTATCTAAATATGCTTGTGCTATTTAGTATGTGCTTAAGCATCATTTGAATCTAAATGAAAAGGGATAGTATAGTTGTTTATAGAATGTTGGTTAGCTACTGATCCAATGAGCGAGCTATAAGTTCTTTCATTATCTCGTTTGAACCACCGTAAATTTTTTGCACTCTTGCATCAGCATACATCCTGGCTATTGGGTAATCTAAGATATATCCGTAACCACCATGTAATTGAAGGCATTCGTCCATGACTTCATTTTGAACTTGTGATCCCCAATATTTGGCCATCGAGGCTGTTGCGGCATCAAGCTTGCCATCGATTAATCTGGCGACACAATCATTCACAAATGATCGTAGAACTTCTGCTTTTGTCTTAGCTTCAGCGAGTTTGAATCTGGTATTTTGCAGATCCATGATACGTTTCCCAAATGCCTTTCTTTCTTGCACATACTTCACTGTTTCTTCAAAAGCAAAGTCTATAGCCCCTAATGCTGTAATGCCTATCAGCAACCTTTCCCAAGGCAATTGTTTCATCATCTGGTAAAAACCTTGCCCTTCCTCGGGGCCGATCAGGTTTGTAAGGGGAATTTTGATATCATCGAAAAATAATTCTGCCGTGTCATTTCCCTTTAGACCTAGCTTTTTAAGTGGACGCCCCCGCCTGAATCCATCTGCTTCTTTAGTGTCCAATAACACTAGCGAGATACCTCTGGCTCCTGCCGATATATCAGTTTTTGCCGCTACGACTATGAGATCAGCAGAACCCCCATTAGTTATGAAAATCTTGGAACCATTGAGTCTGTATTGATTGCCATCTCGCTTGGCAGAGGTTTTTATGGCTTGCAAATCTGAGCCAGCTCCCGGTTCAGTCATTGCAAGAGCGGCGATTGAGGTGCCTGCTATTAGTCTCGGTAGCCATTTGCTCTTCTGTTCATCAGTGCCGTAAGAATTAAGATAATGAATGACAATAGATTGGATTCCATAACCCCACCCTGAATCACCTTTTCTTGCCTGCTCATATACAGTTATAGAATCAAAGCCTATGTCACCTCCAAAGCCTCCCACAGATTCAGGAACGGCTCCTCCCATAATTCCCGAGTCTCCTGCCTTTTCCCAAAAAGAGTTAGGTACTTTTCCTTGGTCTACCCATTCTTCTATATTAGGACTCATTTCTTCCTCATAAAATTTTTGAACGCTATCACTAAAAAGCTTATGTTCCTCGGTGGCCCATTTATCAAAAGGTGAATATAGAGTCATATTATTCCTATTATTCTAATTAATTTTCTTGCATTCTTGTTTCTGCCAGTTCAGCCCAAAATGAAGCTCCTAGGGGCAACGCCTCATCGTTAAAAACATAGGTCGGGTTATGAACGCCAGCAGAATTACCATTGCCAATAAGGATATAGGCTCCTTTTCTAGAATTCAACATAAATGAAAAATCTTCTGCACCCATTATCTTGTGGGCATTTACTACGGTCCGGCCACTCACTGCTTTTGCTACCTTTGCCGCCAAATTAGTTTCCTTGGCTGAATTTTTCATGACAGGGTAACCTTCTGTATATTCTACTTCTGCTGAGCCACCGTAGCTCTCCGCTATTAATTTTGATAGACGAATTAGATTTTTTTTTGTCGTTTTTTGAACCTCTTTTTCAAAAGTTCTCACTGTTCCTTTGAGAGTTATGGTTTCGGGTATCACATTAAATGAATCAGTATCAGATTTGAAAGTACATACTGAAACAACAACATTCTTTATTGGATCAATATTTCTAGATGAAATACTTTGAAGAGCCATCACTACATTGCTCCCAACTAACACAGGGTCAATTGTTTCCTGAGGTTTTGCAGCATGGCCACCTTTGCCTTTAATCTTTATGCGAAATGTATCTGCGGCTGCGAAAAAATCTCCTTCCTTAATGGCAAAACTACCCAATTCCAAGCCGGGCATATTATGCATCCCATAGACTTCCTGAATTTCAAACTGATCCATTAATCCATCATCAATCATTTCTTTGGCGCCGCCCCCACCTTCTTCTGCAGGCTGAAAGATTACTGCTACCTTACCATTAAAATTTCTTGTTTCTGCCAAATAGTTGGCCGCTCCAAGTAGCATGGCGGTATGTCCATCGTGTCCGCAAGCATGCATTACACCTGGGACCTTGGATGCATAATCCAAATTTGTTTTTTCTTGCAATGGTAGGGCGTCCATGTCGGCTCTTAACCCTATGACTTTTCCAGAAGAAATTTTCTTACCGTGGATGATTCCTACTACACCCGTTCTCCCCAAACCTGTTATGACTTTATCGCATCCAAATTCTTTTAATTTTTTTTCCACAAACGCTGACGTTTTAATTGTGTCATATAAAAGTTCTGGTGTTTCGTGGAGATGATGTCGCCATCCTTTGATATTTTCAAAGAGTTCTCCAAATTTATTTTTGATAGGCACTAAAATACTCCTGATCTAGTTAGAGAGTTCAGTTATTAGTGATTTAATAAATTTAGTACCAAGTTCTAATTGTGATTTATCCAAGTATTCATTAGCTTGATGAGCTTGCTCAATTGATCCTGGACCACATATTATACAGCTATAACCTTCCTCTTGAAACTGTCCCGCCTCTGTCCCGTAAGAAACCTTGCCAGTTGAGTTGTTCCCGGTGAGCCTACGTACTAAGTTCTCTGCATCCCCGTTTTTCTCTGGTTTTAAGCCTGGAACCCAATGGTGCCGTGAAACGGCTATTCCCGCTTCAGGTCTTATTTTCTTAATTCTAGCTTGAATCGATTGTGCAAAATCTTCGTATTCTTTTACTAAGGCCTCGCCATCATCTGAAGGTAGACATCTTATATCCATAGTGAAAGTACATTTTTTTGAGGTTATATTAGCGGCAGTACCACCATTAATTTTACCAACATGTAGTGTAGTGAATGGAGGTGTAAACATTTTGTCTTCAAAATGAGGTTCTTTCTTTTGGTTTTCCTCAGTCTTTTGAGTAATCCAATTGATTAGTTCTGCGGCCGTCATGATTGCAGAAACACCCGTAGGTAGCAAACTTGAATGAACTTCAAAGCCAGTAACTTCTGTATCAAGACCTATAGAGGCTTTGTGCCCATCAACTGACTTCATCATGGTAGGCTCGCCCACAATTACAGATGTTGCCGTGGGTAAGCTTTGTCGCATTTTACGGATCATTGAAGGAGCTCCAACACAACCTACTTCTTCGTCATAACTGAAGGCAAGTTGTATTGGCTTTTTTAATTCAGCTCGCAACATGTTTGGGACTAAAGAAAGACATATGGCGTTAAATCCCTTCATATCACAGGTGCCTCTACCATAAATTTTAGAATCTTTTTCTATAATTTTAAAAGGATCTGTGTCCCAATTTTGACCATCAATCGGAACCACGTCGGTATGCCCTGAAAGGATCGTTCCACCTGGTTCGTTTGGGCCTACATTAGCGAATAAGTTAGCTTTGGTTTTATCACTATTATATACAAGATCACTTTCGATGTTATAACTTGAGAGATATTCCTGAATGAATTGAATGATTGGTAGGTTACTATTTCTAGAGACTGAGTCGAAACCAACTAACTTCTCCAGCATCTCTAGCGAACTATATTCTGTAGGCATGGTAATCCTCAAATATGAAATCTAACAATTCAATTTTAATTGAGATAATATTTTAATACAAGATAGCAGATAGCAATTATATTTGATTCATCGTATTGCTGTTATTGATTAAACTGAATTTTCATGCAAACTTATAGGATCTTACAACATTTTTTCATTACAGGGGTAGAGTTTGGGATCAGAAAGAAAACCCATTGTCAAAATGGATGAGCTCAAGGTGGTTTTTCAAACTAAGCTGGGTTCGGTGACTGGTGTTGAGAATCTCTCATTTTCAATATTCCCAGGTGAAACTGTTTGCTTAGTGGGAGAATCAGGTTCAGGCAAGTCAGTTTCTTCTTTAGCCCTTATGAGATTGATAGAATTTGATGGTGGAAATATAGAATCTGGTAAAGTTTTATTTTCGTCTGAATCGATGTCAGACAAGGATCTGATTAAAGAAAGCCAGAGAGACATGCGCAATATTAGAGGCAATGAGATTGGAATGGTTTTTCAAGAGCCAATGACAGCTCTAAACCCAGTTTTCACAATTTCTCGGCAACTTACAGAAGGATTAAGAATTCATAAAGGATTAAGCAAAAATGCAGCGCAAAAAGAGGCCTTAGAGCTTTTGAAAAAAGTCCGAATCCCTGAACCAGAGCGTCGTTTGAAGCAATTCCCTCATCAATTGTCTGGGGGTATGAGACAACGTATTGTTATTGCAATGGCACTGGCATGTGAGCCAAAACTTTTGATAGCAGATGAACCAACTACTGCTCTGGATGTTACTATTCAAGCTGAAATTCTCTCCCTATTAAATAGGTTAAAGAAGGAAACTGGAGCAGCTGTCTTGTTTATTACTCACGATATGTCCGTTGTTGCTCAAATTGCTGATAGGGTTGTTGTAATGTATCATGGTAGAAAGGTTGAGGAGGGAGATGTTTATAAGATTTTTAATAATCCTGAACAGGATTATACAAAGAAATTACTTTCTTCAGTTCCAAAATTAGGCGCTATGGTAGGTAAGAAATTCCCAGAGGCAATGAAACTTGATAGCTCTCAAGATGCAGACCCAATACCAATAAAAGGAACAAATGAACCTTTACTGGAGGTCAAAAATTTAACCACCCGGTTTCCGGTGACAGGAGGTGTTTTAAGGAAAAAAGTGGCAAATTTACATGCTGTAGAGGATGTATCATTCACCCTTAATAAGGGACAAACCTTTTCGTTAGTTGGCGAATCTGGTTGTGGCAAGACGACAGTTGCGCGATCTATTCTTAGGCTTGAAGAGGCGATGTCAGGTCAAGTTTTGATGAATGGAGTAGATGTTTTGAAGCAGAGCAAAGCTGAAATGTTGAAACAAAGGTTAAATATGCAAATGGTTTTTCAAGATCCATATGGATCATTAAATCCTGTTATGCAATTGTTTGACCAGGTGGCAGAACCCTTACTCAATTTTAAAATGGCAAAAGGTGCAGATCTCAACAAAAGGGTTGCTAACTTATTTGACAGGGTTAGACTCCCACAGTCTTTTCTTACTCGCTATCCCCATGAACTTTCTGGAGGACAGAGGCAGCGAGTCGCTATAGCTCGGGCCATCGCTCTAAATCCTAAACTAGTTATTTTAGATGAAGCAGTATCGGCGCTTGATGTATCTGTGCAGGCGAGTGTTCTTAACTTGCTTTTGGAACTTCAGGTTGAACTTGAATTGTCATATTTATTTGTCAGTCATGATATGGCTGTGGTGGAAAGAGTGAGCCACTTTATTGGAGTGATGTATCTTGGGCGAATGGTGGAAATCGGCGATCGAAAAGCGATATTTGAGAATCCTAACCATCCCTATACTAAGGCTTTAATGAAAGCGGTGCCAGTTGCAGATCCCAATAGACGTAACAAAATTGATGATCTAAAATTTAAACCAATTTCTTCACCAATTCATTCACTCGAACATATCCCCGATGCGTCGTCTTATTCTGAGATAAAGAGAGGACATTTTGTGTTAACAAATGAGCTGGGGTATAGTTAATTGTTCAAAATTTCTCGATATTTATATGTAAATTTAACAATTGCCATGAAATCTGAAGGTCTGCTTTTATAATAAAGTCAGTTAAACCAATTGAACTTGACATGCCGTAACGTAAAGTTAATAAGCATTTTAATAATAATATTAATAATTTCTTGGGTTGCCACCAGAATAAAAATCATATTAAGGTTTTGGCTGGGGAAATTGAGCATACGAAAAATTTTAGGGAGAAAAGAGATGAAACTAAAAATAACAATGATTGCTACAGCATTGATTATGGCGATCACAAATGCGGTTTATGCCGCAAGAGGAACTGATGGAAATGTGAGTATTATTTACTGGCAGGCCCCGTCAATATTAAATCCATATTTATCTAGCGGTACCAAGGATATTGAGTCGGCTTCTTTAGTCATTGAGCCATTAGGTAGATATACAGAGACAGGTGCCCTTGTACCATTTTTGGCAGAAGAAATTCCAACAGTTGCCAATGGGGGCGTATCAGCTGATCTCACAACTATTACATGGAAGCTACAAAAAGGACTTCTTTGGTCTGATGGAACACCTGTGACCTCAGCTGACGTCAAGTTTTCAGCAGACTATTGTATGGATCCTGACGGAGGCTGTTCTCAATTGGCTAAATTCGATGGTGTAAAATCTATTTCTACACCTGATGAATTGACAGTTGTTGTTACCTTCAAGGGGCCTATGCCAAATCCATATGGACCATTCATGGGAGGTCAAACACCGATCATCCAGAAGGCTCAGTTTGAAAACTGTATGGGCTCTAAGGCTCAACAATGCACAGAGCAAAACTTTAATCCAATAGGGACGGGACCATTTGTGGTCACTGAATTTAGACCTAATGATGTCATACAGTACAAAGCTAATGAAAATTACCGAGATCCAAGCAAACCAGCTTTTGCAACCCTGACTTTTAAGGGTGGTGGAGATGCAACAGCCGCTGGCAGATCCGTGTTAGAAACTGGTGAATTTGATTATGCTTGGAATTTGCAGCTTGCACCTGAGGTTATTGCTAATATGGAGAAAGCCGGTAAAGGTGTAGCAATTGCAGGATTTGGTCCTTTAGTTGAGAGATTAGAAATGAATATGACCGATCCCTCACCTTCTTTAGACGCTGATACAAGATCTACTTTGAAAGCCCCTCACCCATTCTTAACTGATATTAATGTCAGGAAGGCCCTCTCTATGGCAATAGATAGGCCACTTCTAGTTGAAATTGGATATGGAAAAGCAGGGGATGTTACCTGTGATTTAGTGCCAGCTCCCGACAATTATGCGGCTAAGAATGATTATTGTGTAAAGCAAGATATTGCCGGTGCAAATGCCTTACTTGAATCTGCTGGATGGAAGAAAGGTGCTGATGGGATTCGTGCAAAAGATGGTGTAAGAATCTCAATTCTGTACCAAACATCTACTAATGCTGTTCGCCAAGATTTTCAAGCTCTCATAAAGGAATGGTGGGCACAAATAGGTGTTGAAACTGAACTCAGGAATTTGAATGCATCAGTATTCTTTGGTGGAGATCCTAATTCACCTGATACCTTCCAAAAGTTCTATGCAGATGTCGAGATGTATGCAAATACTTTTGATGGAACAGATCCACAGAGCTATCTCAGTATGTATCGTTGCGGGAATGAGCCCAACCCTGAAAAGGGATGGCAAGGTGAAAATATCAATCGATATTGTGACCCAAAGTACGATGCTCTTTTAGATGAGCTAGCTCGCACAGGTGATTTGGATAAGCGTGGAGAAATTGCTATTACTTTGAATAATATGTTAACTAAAGATAGCTACACGATTGTACCATTGGTTCACCGTGGAAGAGTTTCTGCACATGCTAATTCTCTTGGAGGAGTTGTTTTGAATACTTGGGATTCAGAACTTTGGAATGTAGCCGATTGGTATCGAAAATAATAACAAGAAAAGTGATTGCCCCAAGGATTAAAAGGGGCAATCACTGCTCAACCCTATGAACAGATTAATAAGTATAGATAGGCATTAGATGTTTGATTATACTGTCAGGCGTTTACTAATTGCAGTACCAACGCTTGTCATCATAAGTTTAGTTATTTTTCTTGTACTAAGCTTGGCTCCAAACGACCCGATGGCTCAAGTGCCAATGACTGTACCTCCCGAAGTAAAAGAAAAAATGCGTGAGGCTCTTGGTTTAGGACAACCATTGTACGTTCAGTTTTGGAAGTGGCTGGTTCAATTTTTCTGGATTGAACCTCAGGTGTTTATAGATCATTATTTTGGAACCCAGTTTGCTGAAGGAAAGCTTAGAGTAATAAGTTGGCAAACACGTGCTCCTGTAATGGACACTGTCGTAGAAAGACTTCCTCAAACTCTTTGGGTAGTTGCGATGTCTTATGTTGTAGCAATTGCAATCTCTATCCCTATCGGAATTTATTCTGCCTACAAGCAATACTCGGTATTTGATCAGGCAGGTACGTTTATCACAATGGTTGGCTATTCCATTCCACCATTCTTTACGGGACCTTTAGTGATAGTAATATTTGCAGTGAATCTAGAGTGGTTTCCTTCAACCTATGATACACTTCATAAAGTGGTTGACTGGGATAGTTTTGTAATTCAGCTGAGGCAGATGGCTTTACCTGTTATGGTCCTTGCCATACAGGGGACAGCACAGATCAGTAGATATATGCGTTCAGCCATTTTAGATAACTTAAATCAAGATTACGTCAGAACGGCAAGAGCCAAAGGATTAAGTGAATCGATAGTGATACTTGTACATGTGCTCAGGAATTCTATGATTCCAGTTATCACGGTGATTGCTTTGAATTTACCGCTAATTTTTGGCGGTGCGATTATAACGGAACAAGTATTCAAGGTAAATGGTATTGGGCAGCAATTGATTTTGGCAATTTATGCTAATGATTTACCAACAATTCAAACACTGACTTTTATTTTTGCATTTTTGATCGTTGGTATGAACTTAATTGCCGATGTCTTATATGCTATTTTAGATCCAAGGATAAGGTATGAATAAGATCGAAAGCAGTGAAGAGGTATTGTTGTACCCTGGTTCTAGTTATTGGGGTGATGTGTGGTTGCAATTTAAAAAACACAAGGGTGCTTTGATTGGTGCAATCTTATTTTTTTCAATTGTAATTGCTGTAATGATGGGCCCTTTCCTGTGGCCATTTGAAGCGAATGCCATAGATATAAGGTCAAGAAACCAAGGTCCGAGTTTTCTTCATCCTTTTGGAACTGACCAATTAGGTCGAGACACCTTTGCAAGAATGATTGCGGGTGGGAGGACATCAATCACTGTAGGGTTGGCAGCCATGTTTCTAGCTTTGTTCTTAGGTACTCTAGTAGGAATATTTGCAGGCTATTTTAAGAAATTGGATGGCTTGTTAATGCGTTTCACAGATCTCTTTTTATCTTTGCCACTGCTTCCTTTATTACTTCTAATGATGTTTCTTTTTCGAGAGCCTTTAAGTGTAGCTTATGGGCCTGAAAAGGGCATGTTTATACTTATTGTCGTTTCTATAGGGATAACCAGCTGGATGCCAACTGCAAGGATTGTGCGAGGAGATGTATTGGCTTTGAAACAAAGAGAGTTTGTAATTGCGGCCAGGTCAATCGGCACCTCTGATCAAAAAATAATTGTGCGGCATATTTTTCCTAATATCTTGTCGCCAATATTAGTTTCTGCAACTCTAGGAATAGCTAACGCTATTATAACAGAGAGTGCCTTATCTTTCTTAGGCCTTGGATTCCCTCCTGATTTTCCGACCTGGGGACGTCTTTTAAATGATGCTGTAGATTATTTGCAGCTACATCCGGAAAGAGTAATGTGGCCAGGTTTGGCTATTTCTCTGACAGTACTTAGCATTAATTTTCTAGGAGATGGATTAAGGGATGCACTGGATCCGAGGATTCGAGGGAGATAATATCTCTATTTATCCTAAGACTTAATTCTTTTGATTGAGCCCTCGTATATTGCACCATCTTCAATAGCAATAACTTCGTGAAAAGTATCACCTTCAATTCTACTTGTTGATGCTAATCTGACTTTCTTACCTTTTAATGATCCCTTAACCCTACCCAATATAACTGCTTCATCTGCGATGGCCTTACCGTCTATAAAACCTTCTTCTCCCACATAAAGAGATTTTGCCTCTAGGGTTCCTTTTATTATTCCATTAAATTGGACTTTACCCTTTGACGACATACTACCTGTGACCTTTAAACCTTGGCTAATAGTAGATACTTGCGGTACAGTGCTGCTATCTTTGGTAGCGTTTGGAATCTCAGTAATGCTGGATGCAACCTCAATTGGTAAACCACTAGTTGGGATCTTTTTGGATTTTGATCTTCTAAAGAACATTCTTTGGACAATACAAAAATTAGGTATAGAAAAGCATTATCGTAAATCATACTGACCTATCAAGCTTTTTATTTAATTTGACTCATGAAAAGCTGATTGTGAGGTAAATTCTAAAAGAATTAACTCCTAATAAAATTGGACTTAAGTAGCATATGATGCTTAATTGCGTCACTATTTGACTTATTTACAAAATTTTGGCTCATTAGAGTAAGAGCAGAATTGACTAATAATTTTTCTTGAGTAAATTAAGCACACACTCTATTTTTTGGTGAGGAAAATTATGAAAAAGTTTTTGATTTTAGCAATGTTTGCAACTTTCGGTATTTTAGGAGGTTGTGCTGAGACCGCTGTAACTGTTCCAGCTGATGCTATCGTATGCTCTAAAGCTGCAGGTTGTTCATAAACGAATATACGGCAAGATCTATTTAAATTTAGGGGCTATCCATTTGAAATGGGGGCCCCTTTTTATTTCCACCGATTATGGACCCAGTACCATTGAGTGGGGTTCTCTCTTATTCGTCTAGTTAAACTCTGATTAAGTTTTTTTGTCATTGTCTCAGGAGTGGAAACAGGTACTGGTGATTCTAGTGCAACTCGAACCAAATTCGTATTTTTTTGGCGTATTGAGTAAGCTGGGATCAATAGTGCATTATACCTTATGGCTAAATCAGCAACTGCAAAAGTTGTTTTGGCAGGTTTTCCCAAAAAATTTATATACCGACCACTACTAATGGCTTGATCAATCATTACGCATACAATTCCACCTGCTTTTAGATGCCGAATCATTGCTACTGTACCTTTACGGTTAGCTTGAAATATCGGTGTACCTCCGGCACTAATTACTTTGTGATGATATGGTTGATAAAAATTATTTTTGCTCTTTTGATATACTGCAGCGGTTTCTAATCCATTTCTTTTTAAAATTGCTCTAATAGCTTCCCAAGGTCCAAGATGCCCAGACACAATTATTATGGGACGTTTTTTTCTTTTTGCAGTATGGATCTCTTCAAGTTGATCAGAATTAGTAAGTTTGATTGATTGTTTGGCATGGAATTCTTCATTAAATAAGAACTCTGTAAAAGTTTGGCCAAGATTTCTTGAAAAATTTATCAAGAATTCATTTTTTTCATGTTTTGTTAACTCTGGATAAATGAGGTCTAGATTATTTAAAACTCTGTTACGATATCTAGGGATAGATCGGATGGCAAAACTGACAATAAATCCACCAAATTTGATTCTTTTTTCATATCTGATTAGACGAGCTGTCTTGATAAATATCCAGAGTGGAGCATATTCCAAAAGCCTTACAAATACTTTCCACACCAGGCAATCCTTTTAGAAATACATATGATTCTGCTTAGATTTACTTCAAAGGACTAATGATCATAGTCATTTGGCGACCTTCAATTTTTGGGATAGAGTCTATTTTGCCAATTTCAGAGGTATCTTCTGCAACCCTTTCCAACAAATTTTTCCCTAATTCTTGGTGAGCCATTTCCCTTCCTCTGAAACGCATGGTTATTTTGACTTTATCACCATGGTCCAAGAATTTAGTTACAGACCTCATTTTGACTTCGTAATCATGTATATCAGTATTAGGTCTAAACTTAATTTCTTTTACATCGATGGTTTTCTGCTTTTTCTTGGCTTCTGCTTCTTTTTTTTGCTGCTCATATTTGTATTTGCCATAATCCATTATTTTACATACTGGCGGGGTGGCATTTGGGGAAATTTCAACTAAATCGAGAGATTCTTCTTCAGCTAATTCAATTCCTTGCCCAGGACTTACTAAGCCGATATTTTCCCCTTTTGAACCTATTAAACGAATTTCATTACAGTCGATATACTGATTTATCCGTGCACCCTGGTCCCTAGAAACCTGAGGGCTTGCTTGCGGTCTTCTTACGATGGTTAATTCTCCTTTTTTTATTAATTTCTTTTTTTGTTCGACACTAAGATCCGCTATTAATATAGCTGATACTAATTAATTAGTCAAAATATAGACCACTTTAAATTGGTCTGGAAATAGATCACTTCTCACTTGGCTATTTAGGGATTAGGCTTGATTGCATCAAATTCTCCAAAGCTTGCGGAAATGATTGTGTCTCTGTCGCATTATTGCCCAATTTCCTTATGGTGACAGTTTGATTTTCAACCTCTCGTAACCCTACTGCATAGATAACTGGTATCTTTTTTAATGAATGCTCCCTAATCTTATAATTTATTTTTTCGTTTCTTATGTCTAACTTCACCCTTAAATTATTTTCCGAAAGTTTATTGTACAACTCTTTAGCATAATCATTTGCTCCCGAAACAATTGAGGCGATGACTACTTGTATTGGTGCCAACCAAAGTGGAAAATTTCCTGCATTTTCTTCTATTAGAATTCCAATGAAGCGTTCAAAGGAGCCCAGGATTGCCCGATGAAGCATGACAGGCCTTTTCTTATTTCCATCTTGCCCCACATAGGTTGCATCAAGACGCTCTGGCAAGACAAAGTCTACCTGTAATGTACCGCATTGCCAATCTCTTCCAATAGCATCGGTCAAAACAAATTCTAGTTTTGGGCCATAAAATGCACCCTCCCCAGGATTTAATTCAAATGCTGATCCAGCTGCATTAGTTGCATTCATCAAGGCGTTCTCAGCTTTCTCCCAAATTTTATCTGAACCAGATCTTTTTGTTGGACGGTCTGAAAATTTAATTTTGAATTCCTTGAATCCTAAATCTGAATAAATTTTAGAAAGAAGATCAATAAATATCTTAGTCTCATCTTCAATTTGCTCTTCCGTACAGAATATATGAGCATCGTCTTGAACAAAACCTCTTACGCGCATAATTCCATGCATTGATCCAGATGGTTCATAGCGATGGCATGAGCCAAATTCTGCCATTCGGAGGGGTAAATCACGATAAGATTTCACACCTTGATTATATATTTGTACATGGCAAGGACA
>PACC02000019.1 GCA_002699695.2 Paracoccaceae bacterium
ATTATGTGACATTGCTATTATCAATAATTACTACTTTGGAAAATTGAAATATTCTGAAGATCCAGCACAAAGGGAATGGGCGGCTTCTATGCGGCTGACCTTTCCTAATCAAGGAGTGGAAGATCGGGGGGCACATGTAAATATTTCTGGAGGTGGAGTGGCAAAATATTCCAAGAGAAAATCCAACGCCATTAAGCTTTTGGAGTTTTTATCTAGTCCAAAGGCTCAAAGACTCTACAGTGAAATAAACTTCGAATATCCAGTTAATAAGGATGTAAAAGCATCGGAAGAGCTTAGAAGTTGGGGTAACTTCAGAGAAGATAATATTTCTATAGAAAAGATTGCCCAATTATCAATTGAAGCTCAGAAGGTCATTGACAAAGTTGGTTGGTGAACAAATTCATGAGGCTATTAAAACTTAATCCGCTAGTTTTTCTGACTTCAGGTACGGTTTTATTTGCTGTATTGGTAAGCTCACCGATTTTAGCACTTTTTGTAATGAGCTTTAAAAGTAGTGGTGGGGTTTGGCAGCATCTGATCGATACCGTACTGTTTAAATATATAAGTAACACAGTCCTATTGATGGTAGGGGTTGCGTTGGTTTCATTTGTCATAGCGATTGTACCAGCTTGGTTAGTGTCGAATTACTATTTCCCTCTAAGTAAAATCTTAGATTGGGCTTTAATACTCCCTGCGGCTTGTCCTGCCTATTTAGTGGCATATGCTTATACAGATGTTTTGGAGTACGCTGGAGCGGTTCAAAAAACAATCAGGCATTTTTTTGATTTTAATTCACCTGGTGAATACTATTTTCCAGAAATCAGATCCATTTGGGGCGCAGTATTTGTGATGTCCTTAGTTTTATATCCATATATTTATGTCTTGGCTCGCACTGCTTTTAGGACTGCTCCAGCGAGTCTCTACGAAACTGCTGTTTTATATAAAAAATCAATTTTCTTAAATGTAGGACTACCTCTTGCTAGACCTGCCATCTTTGCTGGGGTGGCTTTGGTCTGCATGGAGGTTGTTTCGGATTTTGGGACCGTCGAATACTTTTCTTTAGAAACTTTAACTTTAGGTATTTTTAATGTTTGGATAGGCATGAACAGTATAACCTCTGCCGCTCAATTGTCAGTCGTAACATTTATCTTCATAATAACGTTATTATTGGTTGAAATAAGATCTAGAGCAGCTAGTAAATATTATGACACTAGTCGAGGACAATCACATACATTCGTAGAGAAGCTTAATGGGAAAGTAAGTTTTTTTGCTATCCTAATTTGTTTTCTTCCTCCATTTTTGGGTTTTTTCATACCTGTCAGCATTTTACTTTCAAATAGTCTGTATGCTTTTCAATATGAGCCATTCGCAAATTTTCTTCTTCCTTTTTTGAATACCATTGTTGTGTCAGCAACTTGTGCAATTCTTGTTGTTTTCTTTTCATTTCTTGCAGTCTCTTGTAGTAAAGAAACTCGGCTTAGTTGGGTTAGTTGGTTGGTAAGTCTGTCGGCTACGGGCTATGCTTTTCCTGGCACTATGCTCGCGATAGGAGTCGTATTATCTGTTGGTCAAGCAGATAGACTAATAATCCATCTAAATAGTTATATACATTTTATCCCTGAGGGATTTTATTTGGGTGGGACATTTGCAGTATTACTTTTTGCTTATGTAGTGCGTTTTCAAGCTATAGGTTTTGGTGCGGTATCTTCTGGAATTCAAAAGATCGCCCCCAATTTGCTTTCGGTCAGCCGATGCTTGGGTAAATCATATATGGGGACCAGTAAGGACGTAACTCTACCCTTGTTGCGACCATATCTTTTGGCCGGTGGATTGTTAGTTTTTGTTGATACTATGAAGGAACTTCCTATGACTCTGCTTTTAAGGCCATTTAATTTTGAAACTTTGGCTACACAAGCCTATCAGTATGCCCATAGTGAATTAATGGCTGAAGCATCAATTCCAGCACTATTAATAATAGCGTCTGGTCTGATACCCGTAATTTTTTTGAACAATTTTCTTAGAAAAATTCGAAATTAGGTGCTAACCTGTTTTATGTAGGATCTCTTCTTAGACTTTGACACATACAGTGGACCCCGCCACCGCCTCGAGTAATCATAGAGAGTTCTGGATCATAAATGATAAATCCTTCAGCTTTTAGTTTAGATTTCAAGGTTCGTGATGCTTTTGGTAGTAATACTCTATCATTACCAAGTGCTACAACATTACAACCTAGTTCAATTGTTTCTTGAAATGGGACAGGAATAATTTTGATATTTTTACTCTTTAACCAGTTGACAACTTTTGGATCGGTGGAATCTAGACATACTGCTGCTAGCTTTTCAGCTAACATTACTACCATTAAGTCTATATGTACATAAAATGGATCGATGTCCGTCACAAATACTTCCCAACCTTCTTTCTCAAACCAACCTCTGATTTGATTAGCCGCATTCAAGTGGGACCTACCTTCTTCACCTTCCCAACCAATGAGTACGCATCCAGGTTCAATAACATTGAAATCTCCCCCTTCAAAACTGCCCGCAGTAACAAAATCGTATATTGGTATTTCCAGCTCCTTATAGGTCTCAATAGCTCTATAGTTTTCTCCCTTACGCCACCATTGAGCCATATTTGTTATAATTGCTCCGTATGGGGTCATGATTGAGCTATCTCTAGCAAAGATTTGGTAAGGGAGTTCAGGATCTGGATAATGGGTATGTACAACTACATCAGCAGAAGAATAAGCAGATACCATTTCTTTATACTGCTTCTTTGCTATATTTAGATCATATTTTTCTTCCCTTCTCAGAGATTTCTTCGAAACAGAACTGGTTTTCAGCCACTTATAATTTTCTACTGGTCCTAAGAGTACGTTTCGTAAAACCCCGTACTCTGTTTCAGCACCCCAATAATTTAATTTTGGGGTACCACCTGTGTCATTTCGTGTTTTTAGGGTAAAACCTCTCTCTGACTTCGACATTAGTTGGGATCCTCCTTAATAGTATTTGAGATATAGTTATACAATTTACTTAACCTTTCTCGGGGGTAGGATTCTTAAAAAGATTCAAATATGCATCTGGATTCTTAAAAGGGTTTTGATAAAGTTTGTCGTGACTTTCTACACCTACATCGATAACACAATCCGTTTGTGGTCGTGCAACGCATAATAGTATGTAGCCATCCTTAGATTGTCTCTTATTGATAGCTGTGCCATTCGGTTGCTTGACTTTCCCATTAATTAACTTGGCAGCACAAGTGATGCAACCTCCATATCGGCACCCTATAGGAAGAAGATGGCCAGCCTTTTCAACCACGTCTATAATGGCCTCAGTTTCACCAACCATGAATTCCAAGTTACCCCTATTTCTGAAGGTCACTCTATACCTTTTCATAGATCAACTAAGCCAGTTTAGTTAATTTAACTTTATTAACTAAGTCCAAATATCAGAAGAGCAATCACCGCCAGGATACCGGGTTTCATGGGCTCTAGATGGACCGTCTGGTTCTTTGCCAAAATCGACAAGAAATTTTTCATTGATCTTCATTCCACCTTTGTCGACATCACAATCCACAATTACCATCGCTCCTCCTTCATCTTTCATACCTGGATAAAATTGGTTATCCCAGGTGGAGAAAAGTGACGTAGTCACATAAAGGCGTTTCCCGTCCAGCGAGAGTTGGATCATCTGAGGTCCGCCTTCAATCTTCTTCCCATTGATTTCGGGAGCTTTCCCGAGCATTCCACCTATCCAGGCTTGTCCTGTAAGTTTGGGATTGCTGGGCTCAGTTATGTCATATTGACGAACATCACCATGTAACCAATTAGCAAAATATAGGAACTTATCGTCCATTGAAACAAGAATATCGGTTATTAGGCCTGGGAGAGGTACAGGGAAAAAGTCCACCTCTATTGAAGCTACATCAATGACCTTTTTTATCTCTGGATCACCGCGGTCTTTATGATAATGAAAAATATTTGATGATAGAGTTGCACCTACAAAGCCATGGGTTGAATCTGGGTTGTGAAGCATCCGTGTCTCCAAAGGTATCAAACCTTCCTCGCCAAGATCAAATGTCTTTTTAACTTCCCTTTTGTCCAAATCCCAGAAATGTACCTTGCTTCCATATTTTCCCTTTCCCACATCATCTAATTCAAATCCAGGAAGAAATGTGTTTGGTGCCGCCCATTCGGTCGATACCATCATATTTTGTCTAGGTTGGTACCAAAAATCATAACTATAATCGATATCCATATCCTTTAGAGGTTTTGTCCATCTTCCGACTATTTCAAAATCTTGGTTTAAGTGTAGGTATCCTCCTGGAGAACCACCTTGTGCATCTCCTAACATGGAAACAATGATATCCTTACCCATGCAATGCACTGTGTGGGGTGCAGAAAGATCAGTTTTTTTCTTAACTTCTTCACCGTCCACTACTTTGAATAAAGATGGTGCTTTCGGATCAGTTTTTGTATCGATAATGTAAAAATTTGAAGTTCTTACCCCTGGAAGGATCAGGTATTTTCTCTCCTTTGTAGAGTCACAATGACAAGATGAGCAGGCATTCCAGCCTGAATGATGAAGTTCATCACCAATATTCGGCATAGACAATCGGTGAATCACTTGCCCGTAAGTTGGGCTAGTCTCGTCAGAATCTATTGTTGCAAGGTAATCAGGCTTTTCAATTCCTGTCCCTGTATATATGCAAACAGTATATACTACCTTTTCTGGCGGTGCTTTGACCGCATCTGCTGGTGAAGCAAAACCTGGTCCTGTGGTCTGATCTAACATCATTTTCTCCAATTTTTTCCTGAATCTACATTATCTAACTACCATAATATAAATTATAATTTATCAAGCATTCAAGCAAATAATTGTTTTATTCTCAAATTCGTTTAGCGATATAAATAAGAAGTTCTAACATTATGAATGCTTGACTTGTTCTGGTCATGATTTAAGAATTACACTGTATTTTATTAGATTTTGTGGAGAATTAATTATGAAAAGTCGGGCTGCGTTGGCGGTACAAGCCGGAAAGCCACTCGAAATAACAGATGTCAATCTCGAGGGTCCTAGAGAAGGAGAAGTTTTAGTTGAAATAATGGCAACAGGAGTTTGTCATACTGATGAATTCACTTTGTCAGGGGCTGATCCGGAGGGTATCTTCCCTGCTATTCTAGGACATGAGGGAGCTGGAATTGTTAGAGAAACAGGGCCAGGGGTTACTTCTTTAAAGAAAGGCGATCATGTGATACCTCTATATACCCCAGAATGCCGGGAATGTGATTATTGCCTTCATCCCAGAACTAATCTGTGTCAGGCGATTAGAGAAACCCAGGGGCAAGGTTTGATGCCCGATGGGACAAGTAGATTTACATCGTTGGATGGAGAGAATGTCTTCCATTATATGGGAACCTCTACTTTTTCAAACTTTACTGTAATGCCCGAAATAGCAGCTGCAAAGATTAGGAGCGACGCGCCTTTTGATAAGGTTTGTTACATAGGTTGTGGTGTGACTACTGGTATTGGGGCCGTAATTAATACTGCCAAAGTAGAGCAAGGTAGCCGTGCAATAGTATTTGGTTTAGGTGGAATTGGCCTTAATGTAGTCCAAGGACTAAGGTTGGCAGGATGCGATCAGATTGTAGGTGTTGATTTGAATCCATCAAAAGTAGAAATGGCTACGAAATTTGGAATGACGGACTTTGTGAATCCTCAGGAAGTTAAAGAAGATATGGTTCCCTTTCTAGTCAACCTAACAAAGGGTGGTGCTGATTACACATTTGATGCTACAGGAAATGTGGATGTAATGAGGACAGCTTTGGAAAGTGCACACAAAGGCTGGGGGCAGAGTATCATTATTGGTGTAGCACCAGCCGGAGCAGAAATTTCTACCCGGCCATTTCAGCTAGTAACAGGTAGAAGTTGGCGTGGAACTGCTTTTGGAGGAGCAAGAGGCAGAACTGATGTTCCTAAGATAGTTGATTGGTACATGGATGGTAAAATACAAATAGATCCAATGATTACACATAAGATGCCTCTAGACAAAATTAATGATGCATTTGATCTAATGCACAGAGGAGAAAGCATACGCTCTGTCATTGAATTTTAATGATCAAATAAGGTAGCATTAAACTTCATGAAGAATAGTACTGTAAAGTTGAAAAGTAGTTGGTAGGAAAAGGTTATGGTTGAAATGAAAACGATTGCAGAAAGTAAATGCTTTGAAGGTACACAATGGGTGCTTTCACATCAGTCCAAGTATTGTGCTTGTGATATGACTTTTGGTATTTACGTTCCTGAAAAGGCAGGTTCTTCTAAGCTTCCTCTTATATGGTACTTGTCTGGTCTTACTTGTACACACGAAAATGCTATGGTGAAATCTGGAATTCAGCGTTGGGCCTCAGAAAAAGAGGTAGCTGTTGTTTTCCCCGATACATCTCCTAGGGGAGAGGGGGTTCCTGATGATCCTAACTTTGATCTAGGCCAGGGTGCTGGTTTCTATATTGATAGTAAAAAGTTTCCATGGGAGAAAAATTTTCAAATGTGGTCTTACATACTGAAAGAACTCCCAGAGTTAATTTTTTCGAACTTTCATTTGGATGAAAAAAAACAGTCAATCATGGGGCACTCAATGGGTGGCCTAGGTGCTTTAAATATGGCATTTAGAAATCCTAAAGTATTCAAGGCAGTGTCGGCCTTTGCCCCAATATCAAATCCGACGTCTGGAATTTGGGGTAGGAAACAATTCGAATCTTATCTGGGAATTGAAAGCGAGCTCTGGGAGGAATATGATCCTTCAATACTATTAGAAAAAAGAGGGTATCCTGGCAGTATATTAATTGACCAGGGTACAAAAGACGATTTTTTAGACAAATTAATGCCGGAATCTTTGGAAAAGCAAGTTAATGCTAGGAAACAGGGAAATTCATTTAGATATCAGGAAGGATATGATCATAGTTACTTTTTTGTTTCCACTTTTATGAAAGATCATGTATTTTGGCATGAAAAGATTTTAAACAAATAAAAAGATAAAAAAAATATTGAGGCAGTAACAGGAGAAAGAAAATGAAGAAATTTATCGCAGAAATTTTGGGCACGTTTAGCTTATTGTTTTTTGGATGCTCTGCAATTATTTTTATGGGAGAGCAAATTGGTTTTGTTGGTATTTCCTTTGCCTTCGGATTCACTGTATTAGGTGTGATTTATGGTCTAGGGCCAATTTCGGGGGCACATCTTAATCCAGCAGTAAGCTTAGCTGCCTATATGAATGGCCGCATGGGTGGTGGAGAAATGGTGCAATATTGGATTGCTCAGGTTATAGGAGGTATCCTGGCTTCAATTCTATTGATGGCTATGTCAGGGGACGTGAATAAGGCGGTCACCGTGGGTAGTTTTGGGGTGTTTCCGGCATTCATGTTTGAAATAGTGGGAACTTTTTTTCTTGTAACCGTCATTTTGGGTGTTACTCAAGACGAAAAATCCTCTGCGTTTGCTGGGATAGTAATTGGTTCTGTATTGGTTATGATCCATTTGGCTGGGATTAGCCTTTCTGGAGCTGCTGTAAATCCTGTAAGAGCTATAGCTACAAATATTTACGATGCAAATCTTTATGGAGGCCTTTGGGTTTACCTAGTAGGTCCTATGTTAGGAGGAGGTCTAGCTGGTTTTATTCATAAAATTGGATTGACGAGGGCCGGTGATTAGATCTTAGGTTTTGTTTTAGATAAAACAGTTTACTTTGCAGACTTCTTAGCTTGTTAAATTAAATCCCTACTGATAAGACCTTTTTGATTAGAGGTTTCAATGAATCTGATCATAGTTCTTATCAGTAGGAAAATATATGGCTGATTTAAAGGTTTCTGAACAAAAAGCTGTTTCAAAGAATTCAAGAGAGCGTGAAAAAGGGCGAAGTATTTCTTCTCTCTCAAGATTATTTAGTTTCTTTAAGCCCTACAAAATCAATCTAATGGTTGCTGCTTCAATTTTAGTTGTCACAGCAGGAATATCACTTACTTTTCCAATAGCGATAAGAAGGGTTGTAGACGGGTTTTATGTAGGCAGTCCCCAGCTGTTAGATTATTATTTTTCTGCTGCCGTAGGTTTAGCTAGCCTGTTGGCTATAGGTACGGCCCTAAGGTTTTATTTGGTTACAAGGCTTGGGGAAAGAGTGGTAACTGATATTCGGGTGGCTTTGTTCAATAAAGTCATTTCGATGAGTCCAGGCTTTTTTGAGCGTTTGTTAACAGGAGAAATTTTGTCTCGCATAACGACAGATACCACCCTCATTCTGTCCGTGGTATCCTCATCCGTTTCTTTAGCCTTGCGAAATATGCTTCTTTTAACTGGAGGGTTGATTTTCATGTTTTTGACCTCAGTTAAACTATCACTCCTAGTTTTACTACTTGTTCCAGTGATGATTATTCCTATCCTTGCTATGGGAAGAAGGCTAAGGCGCTTAAGCAGAGAAAATCAGAATAAAATTGCTGACAGTTCTGGTATTGCTTCAGAAATGCTGCTCGCTGCAAGTACTATTCAAGCATACAATTACACCAAATGGGCAAGGCGTTCTTTTAATAATATTTCGGAGGATTCATTTAAGGTAGCTAAGAAACGTATCCAAGTTAGATCCTTTATGACGGCATTAATTATTTTTGTTGTTTTTGTAGGCATTGTGGTTGTTCTGTGGATTGGAGCAAGAGACGTTAAAGCCGGAATTATTTCTCCAGGATACTTAGTTCAGTTCATAATTTATTCTGGGTTTGTTGCCGGAGCTGTGGCTGCTCTTTCGGAAGTTTTCGGTGAGTTACAGAGAGCGGCAGGTGCTGCCGAGAGAATTGCAGAAATTTTAAATAGTGAAGACCCTATACAAGAACCTGAGAATCCGGAAACTCTAAACTTATTTGCTGAAAGGGCTATTGTTTTTGAACATGTTATTTTTTGTTATCCGACTAGACCTGCCGAGATAGTTTTAAACGATTTGAGTTTTAATCTCGAAAGTGGAAAAACTTTAGCTTTGGTCGGGCCATCAGGAGCTGGTAAGTCATCTATATTTTTAGCCCTCTTGCGTTTCTATGAGTTTTCGGATGGTATTATTAAAGTAAAGGGAAAGTCGATCAGAGACTTCCGGCTTTCAGATTTACGAGATCAATTTTCTTTAGTGCCTCAAGAACCTGCCATTTTTGCCAACTCAGTATTGGAAAATATTAGGTTTGGGCGGCCTGAGGCTTCTGATCAAGAAGTAGAAATAGCTGCTAAGAAAGCGGCGGCTCATGATTTTATTGAAAAACTTCCGCAGGGTTACCAAACTTTTGTTGGAGAAAAAGGCGTGCTACTTTCGGTTGGTCAAAAACAGAGGATAGCTATTGCTCGGGCTTTCTTACGTGAAGCGCCTATTTTGCTACTTGACGAAGCAACTGCTTCTCTGGATGCGGAGAGTGAAAACGCAATCCAGCAGGCATTGGAAGAACTTTCACAAAGTAGAACGGTGATCGTCATAGCACACAGATTAGCGACAGTAAAAAGAGCTGACCTTATTTTGGTTTTGAACCAGGGACAAATTGTTTCCAGAGGTACGCACGAGGAGCTATTGACCCAGGGTGGGTTATACTCACGGCTTGCAAAACTTCAGTTTCTAGGTAATTAGTGCTTGCAAGAGTTTTCACATCTTTATTTTCAGAGTGATTTTAGGTACAATCTGATAAATTTTTTGATTTAGGAGAACAGTAATGCTGAAATTTGAAACCGTTCAGGATATTATCAACCTTGAAAAAGAGGCACCGTTCTCTGATCGTTTGGTGGAAAAAACTATTTATAAGGCTCTAAAGCGGGTTGCAGATAATTTCCCTTCACGACCAGCAATCTCTTTTCAAATATCCTCTAAACCTGGTTCAAGTTCAGAGACTTATACATGGAGCGAGCTTCACAATTGTGTGGTGAAGGCAGCGAACATTTTTAGAAAAGAGGGAATAGGTAAGAAGGATGTGATCGCTTTTGTATTACCAAATTGTTCAGAAACTGCGATCACTTTCTTGGCAGGTGCGATCACTGGAATAGTAAATCCTATTAATGCCCTATTGGAGCCAAAACAGATAGCTTCCATTTTAAGAGAAACAAATGCGAAAGCGATTGTCACATTATCTCCCATGTTGAAAACCGAAGTAGCACAAAATGTAAATGAAGCTTTAAAGAATGCTCCCAATGTTAAGACTATTTTTGAAGTAGATTTAGTGCGCTATCTGTCTCCACCAAAATCTTGGATAGCTTCATTATTGCGTCCCAAAGTTACTAAGGTTCATTCTGCTAAAGTTCAGAATTTTTGGGATGCTTTATCGAGTGCAGATGGCAGTAAATTGACCTTCGAAGATCATGAAGATGATGCAGTTTGTGCCAATTTTCATACAGGGGGAACAACTGGTATGCCCAAAGTGGCTCAACATAGAGCCTCGGGGATGCTTTTTAATGGTTGGTCTAGTGCTACACTCCTCTTCTCTGAAAGAGACTGCTTAATTTGTCCTTTACCCCTTTTTCACGTGTATGCTGCTTATCCCATTTTTATGACATGCCTTTTATCTGGGGCACATATGGTTCTTCCTACCCCGCAAGGATACAGAGGAGAAGGAGTTTTTCAAAATTTTTGGAAACTTGTTGAACATTGGGGAGTTACTTTTATGGTAACCGTTCCCACTGCAATCACTCAATTATTACAGGTTAAAGTGGATGCAAAGATTAATAGCCTTAGGTTTGCTCTTTGTGGTTCTTCTCCTCTATCGACAGCGCAGTTTAGAGAATTTCAAGAACAAACTGGACTAAAGATTTTGGAAGGATATGGCATGACAGAGGCGACCTGTATGATATCAGTTAATCCACCAGAAGGAGACAGGCGGATAGGTTCAGTGGGTATAAGATATCCATACACTGAGGTAAAAATTTTAGATTGTGATTCTGCTGGAAAAGTCAAAAAAGAATGTAAAGTTGATGAAGTGGGTGAAATTTGTGTGGCAAACCCGGGAGTTTTTGAAGGCAAAACCTATACAGATCCAGACAAGAATAAAGGACTATTTGCAAAGGGTACTCTAATGCGAACAGGGGATTTAGGTCGCATGGATAAAGATGGATATCTTTGGATTACTGGAAGAGCAAAGGATTTAATTATTAGGGGAGGACACAATATAGATCCTAGCCTTATAGAAGAGGTTATTTCAAGTCACCCATCGGTCGCCATGGTCGGTGCAATTGGTCAACCTGATTCAGAAAAAGGTGAGTTGCCATGTGCATATGTCCAGTTAAATGATGGGGATCATGTGTCAGGCGAGGAATTAATTGGTTACTGTAAAAACAAAATTACTGAAAAAGCCGCTCTACCAAAACATATAGAAATAATTGCGGAAATGCCTTTAACAGCTGTAGGAAAAATTTTCAAACCCGAACTAAGGAAAAAGGCAATAACTCGTATATTTAGTGAAGCTTTAAGTAAAGCTGGAGTTTCTGCCACTATTTCTAAGGTAGAAGAACATCCAAAAGAAGGATTAAAGGCACACATCTCTGGAGTCAAGAATGCTGACGAGGTAGGCAGAGTTTTAAATCCCTTCACATTTGGCTGGGAACTAGACGAGAATTAGTTCTTTTTTCTTAAGTGATGCTGCTAAAAGTCTTCTTCGTCTTTCTTCCGGAGTTTTTCTAATGCTAAAATGAAGGCGACTATACCAATGCAGACTATTACAACAAAGATGTAAATAGCAGTTAATGATCCCATTTTTCCTCCTAGTTGCTTAAATTTAGTTTATGCGGTGATTAATAGATAAAGCTGAAATAAAAAAAAGAAAAGATCTAAATAGTTATTTAGATGTAAATTGACCAAATGCTTTATTGGCATAATTTTTGCAAAAATGGTTTTTCAGGCAACAACTCAGAATGAGCATGGAAAAGCAGGAACACAGTGCGCTGACGATAGAGCAGCAATCAGATTTAATAGTCAAAGTATTTCAAGTTTCACTTGATGCGTTGACTGAATCTGGATTAGACGAGGTTGATGCCTTGAATGGGATGCTTAGTCAAATTGCAGTCCTCGTGGATCCAGATGTACTAAGTCACGCTGTTGATCTTAATAAACAATACAGAGCTATATATCTCGAAAAATAGGTTGAGCAAAGCTCTTTAGTCAATTTTACATCAAACGATGTGGCACATCCTTACTCTTTTTACACAAATTTTATTTTGATCAGGTAGTTGTCTATCAATTACTGTATGCAAGCTATGAAGTCCTCAGGTTGGATATTGGCGCCGCTCGCAATAACTACTATGTGCTTCCCTTTCATTAGATTCCCATTTTTTATTAAAGCTGCTAGTGGAGCCGCACCGGCAGGTTCCAAAACAATACGCCGTAGGTCATAGGCCAAAGCCATTGCTTCACAAACTTCTTTATCTAAGACTACGGCTGGTGTTCCCATCTTTATAGATGATAAACAGGCGAAGGGTGCATCACCAGGTCGCAGTGCTTGCAAGGCATCGCAAATGGATCTATTTGAGGGCTTTAGTGTGGTAGCTTCCCCTCTATTTAGAGATTGCCCTGTGCTATCAAAGCCAGCTGGCTCTACTGGGATCACCGTCGTTTTCGAAGAGTATCGAGCAAGGCACATTGCTATTCCTGAAATGAGCCCACCACCACCAGCACAGCAGAAAACATGGTCGGGGAGATAACGTTTGCGAGCATGGAGTGTTTCCACAATTTCTAAGGCAGTACTAGAATTTCCAGCTATCATGTGGGTGTCATCAAAGGGATGTAGCAGTGTACGATTTTCTTTTTCGGCAATTTGTTTGGCTTTTTTAGCAGCAACAAACTCTCTTCCTTTTTTACCATGATCTGTTAGGATTACTTCAGCCCCGAATTCTTCTGCCCGCTTCTTTTTAATCGCGGGGGCATCAATCGGCATCACGATTTTAGCAGAAGTTCCCACCAATGAAGTGGCAACTGGCAGTGCTTGAGCAAAATTCCCAGATGAAAATGCAACAACTCCTCGATTTTTTTCTTCATGGTTTAACTGCATGCATCTCCAATAGGCGCCTCTAAATTTAAATGAACCAGTGCGCTGCATAGATTCTAATTTCAGATGTAGAGAGTTTAACTGAAATCGATCAGCCAGCTCAGGCATTTCTATGAGTGGAGTTTCAATGGCGACACCACGTAAAGCCAAGGTGGCTTCATCCATTTCCTGATTAGATGGGATCAAATTTTTGGTTTTATCCATTAAATATTCTTTAATCACATATTGAAGGTTATTTTATTCCTTTGTTTATTTGTGGTGCTGCCGGAGAGATTTGAACTCTCGGCCTCTCCCTTACCAAGGGAGTGCTCTACCCCTGAGCTACGGCAGCCAATTTTCATGTTGACTATTGTCAGTTTTCTAATAGTGCTTCTATATACATTGTATAGAAGTGCAACACAAAACTCTATTTAAAGTCGTGGCTTTGCTTTGAAAATTATGGACTATGTTAAAGAAAATTAACTGTTAGGAGCAAAGCGATCGATAATTTTATTAGGCGTAACTAGTATACTGAGAGCTTAACTAAGTATAAGATTTTGCCATAAGGAATTTCATCATGGAGCATTTCGAGTTGGTGGGTAGTCAAAAGTTAAGATGAAAAATAAAAAGGAAAATCGGAGAGAAAGAGAGCTCAGATTGAAGGCTCAGATGAAGGAAAATTTATTGAAAAGGAAAAAGTTAGTGAAGTCAAAGGTTACATTTAATGAAAATCTACAAAGCTCTTCTCTTAAAGATAAGGGAAAAATCTAATGGATAAGATTTATATTAAGGGTGGTAGAGAGCTGAATGGGGAAGTGACTGTTTCTGGAGCAAAAAATGCCTGCCTTACTTTGATGCCTTTGTCTATTTTAACAGATGAACCTCTTAAAATGAGGAATATACCTGAATTGTCAGATATTAATACAATGAAACAGTTGTTGAATTCATTGGGTAGTAATATTCAATCAGATAGGTCTATGGGTTTTTTACAAATACATACTAAAAAAATAAGTAACCATGTTGCCATATATGATATTGTGCGAAAGATGCGGGCTTCAATTCTTGTGTTGGGTCCTCTACTAGCGAGAGAAGGAAGAGCACGAGTATCCTTGCCTGGAGGATGTGCTATAGGAGCAAGGCCGGTAGATCTTCATCTGTTTGGTTTAGAGAAGATGGGAGCGAAATTAGATCTGAAAGACGGCTATATAAATGCAAGTGTTAGTGGTAGACTCCAAGCTGCTACTATAGAATTCCCATCTGTTTCAGTTGGAGCTACTGAAAACCTGATCATGGCGGCTTCTCTAGCTAAAGGCACCACAGTTTTGATAAATGTTGCTAGAGAACCAGAGATAATTGACTTATGCAATTGTGTAAACTCTATGGGAGGGAGAATTGAAGGAATTGGAACTTCTAAGCTTGTAATCGAAGGGGTCGATAGCCTTAAAGGTACTGAGCATAAAGTTATTGGTGACCGTATAGAGATGGGAACTTTTATGTTAGCACCAGCAATGGCAGGAGGAAAAGTTAAGATAAAAGGATGTTCCCCCATTTATCTTCGGTCATTTATAGAAAAACTTGTTGATACAGGGGTTGATATAGAATTTGGCGATGATGAAGTCATTGTTAATAGACAAAATGATTATTTAAATCCGATAAATGTTGTCACGGAACCGTTCCCAGGATTCCCCACAGATTTACAGGCACAAATGATGGCTTTAACTTGTTTGGCCAGGGGTAAATCCACATTGGAGGAAAAGATTTTTGAAAACCGATTTATGCATGCGCCCGAATTGATTAGAATGGGTGCAAGAATCCAAGTTCAAGGTGGTATGGCGTCTGTTATTGGGGTAGCCAGTATGAAAGGAGCTCCAGTGATGGCGACTGATTTACGAGCATCAGTTAGCTTAATTTTGGCAGGGTTAGCTTCCAAGGGGGAAACTCTTGTAAGTAGAGTTTATCATCTGGATCGTGGATATGAAAATATAGAAAAAAAGCTTTTGGGTTGTGGAGCAGAAATAAAGAGAGTGGCATAGAGCTAAGAAATGAATGAGAGCGCACAAGAATTAGGTAAAAAACTTTACCTTACTGCCGAGAAAGACGAAGATTTAGTCGTATTAGCTACCCTTAGTCAGGATGCGCTTACAATTACACAAAATATGACTTGGGTCAGGAGGAAAAGACGATTTGCAATTCTCATGACTAGGTTCTGCTGGGAATTGAATGATTTTTCTACTAAAAAAAAGGGAGAACATAAACGCACCAACTCCATAATGAGTTTTGATACGGTGCTTTCTGTCAAATCCAAGGGGATTGATCAATCAAAGTCAGATACCATTTTGTCTCTCTTAACTATAAAGCATTACTATTTAAAGAATGAGGGAAGAAAAATTGAATTAATATTTTCAGGAGGGGGGAAAATCACTCTCGAGGTAGAGTGTATAGAAGTGCTTTTGAAAGACGTTTCGTCTCCATTTACTAGCATAGCAGCGAGTCTTCCCCGGCACTTAGACGACGAATCCAATGAATAAATCAAATGTAAATTATGAATAATAAGGATCAAGCATCTCAAAACAAAATTATTTCTGTTGAGTTAGATGATTCTGATTTACCTGCTCCCAGTCATGAAGCGCAACAGGAGAGAAAGGTTGCCGTCTTTGATCTTTTGGAAGACAATTATTTTAAACCTCTGAGAAATGATAATGAGATACCCTATGAAGGCCCCTACAAACTCTTAATAGCTATTAAGGATCAGAGGCTAATTATAAAAATCTCATCGAATGAAGACATTTTACTTAGAGAAATTTTACTTTCACTAAGTCCGCTTAGGCAGATCCTTAAAGATTATACAGAAATCTGTTCTAGTTACTATAATGCAGTCAAGAGATTGGCTCCTAGCCAGATAGAAACTATTGATATGGGACGAAGGGCTATACACGATGAGGGTGGAAAAATATTGATCCAAAGGTTTGATCGTAAAGTTGAAATGGATGTCCCCACTTCCAGAAGGCTTTTTACCCTGATAACAGCACTTTATTTGGAAAATTAGAGAGGGTTAATGGGATTGAACAAGATCCAATCTGTACTTTTTTGTTGCGATCTCAACTCTGTGAGGTCCCCAATGGCTGAAGGCATATGTAAGAAACTATATGGAACTTCCATGTTTATTCAATCAGCAGGTGTTGCCTCAAATGCTGAAATTGACCCTTTTGCTGTGGAAGTTTGTGAAGAGTTGGGGATTAAACTGAGGAAACATCGATCAAGATCCTTTAAAGAGATGGAGGCTTGGGGTGACGATATTTCGAGTTTTGATTTGATAATAGCTTTGTCTCCGGCCTCACAAAGACATGCTCTAGAATATACGAGGTTTTTTTCTTTAAATATAGAATATTGGCAGACATTAGATCCAACCGATATAGGCGACAGGAGAACAATGAAGTTAGATGCATATAGGACGACTCGTGATCAGTTACTCAAAAATATTAAGAAACGATTTCAGTCAATTGTTGCTAAATAGTCCTACTTTTGATCAACATGGGTATGTTTTCCCCTCGAACATTGTTTTTCAATGCAGATTGATTTAAATAAGACTTAATTTGGTATGCAGCCGGATAAATTTGCTGAAGTTATTATTGTAAGAAATTTAATCTATTGGAGACTATATGGCTAAAGAAGAACTTCTTGAATTCCCAGGAATTGTTAAAGAACTATTACCTAATGCCACTTTTAGGGTCGAGCTAGAAAATGGGCATGAAATCATAGCACATACAGCTGGGAAAATGAGAAAGAACCGGATTAGGGTTTTAGCTGGAGATCGTGTGCAAGTTGAGATGACACCTTACGATCTTTCAAAAGGTCGAATTAATTATCGGCACAAGTAATTGTTTATTTTTGCTTCAGCAAGCAAAGCGAGACTTGATTTACTTAACTCTATTGGAATATTTCCAGAAAAAATTGTTCAAACTAACATAGACGAAACAATATTCAGAAATGAACACCCGGTGGATTATGTCACCAGGGTTGCTTTGGAAAAGAATAAAAATGTAGAAAAGGCTGACGGTGATTTGGTTCTTTCGGCTGATACCATAATATCCGTAGGGAGACGGATACTCACTAAACCAACTGACCCTCAACAAGCCAGACAATTTTTAGATCTCATGTCAGGGCGTCGGCATAAAGTAATGACTAGTATTTGTGTTTTTTCTAAAGGCAAATATTACCAGAAAGTAATAAAAACAACCTTAAAAATGAAGAGATTGTCGGTCTTGGAAAAGGAGCGGTATTTGTTGTCTAATGAGTGGCAAGGTAAAGCTGGTGGTTATGCTATACAAGGACGTGCTGCTTATTTTTTCCCATTTGTTTCTGGTTCTTATACTAATATCGTTGGATTGCCTTTGACCGAAACGATTGGTTTATTGGTTGGTTTGGGATATAAGCTTTCTTCCCAAACCCCTAAGGGGAATTCTTAGGTGAAAGATGAGATCGTACTGATTGAGCCGTTCTTAAAAGGAAACGCAGTTGCTCTAGTTAAAGATCGAAAACTACAAGATTTTTTTATTGATTTTGAAGGTTCAAATTCATCTCTGATAGGGGCCTCATTTGTGGGTGAAGTTCAGCAGTTTTTTAAGAATTCCAGATCCTGTTTTATTAAGCTACCTAATAATAAAACAGGATTTTTAAAGGGGGTAGGGGGACTGAAATCCGGGAACAAATTACTTCTTCAATCAAGATTGTTTTCCCCAAAAGAGGCTTTAGCTGTAACTACTGAATTGGTTTTTAGGGGGAGATATGTTGTAATCACCCCCAAGAAGCGGTGGGTAGCTTTTTCAAGAAATATCGTTGACAAGCATAGAAGAAAAATATTGGCGGATTTGGGAAAAAAATATCCAGATATATGTGATAGAAAGTATGGAATAATATTTAGAAGTATTTGTAGTATTTCATCTGATGAAAAAATTAGGGAAGATATAGAAAAACAACTAAAAAGGTGTCGCAGAGTAACTAGTACAAAACTAAAAGATTTAATAGTTATAGAAGAAACTACAAAGGCATTAGAAAGAGCTAAACAGGAGTGGTTTGCATTTGAGAATCAGAAGGTAATTAATGAACCTCGATGCTTCGACAATTTTAGTGTCTGGGAGCAAATTTTGATCTTAAAAGAAAAAACTGTGAAGCTCTCTTTTGGTGGGAATATTAGCATTGAACCTACGCAAGCATTAGTAGCTATTGATGTGAATACGGGACGTGATTTGTCATTTTCTGCTGGTCTTAAGGCAAATATCCAAGCCATTGGTGAGGTGCCAAGACAACTTAGAATTAGGGGTTTAGGTGGCAAAATAGTAATTGAATTGGGTCCTTTATCAAGAAAACATAGAGAAAAAATTGAAAGCGTGCTGAAGCAAAATATTGCCTTATATTCAGATAAGATAAGAATAGCTGGCTGGACAATTTTAGGCAATCTTGAGTTAGAGAAATCCCGGGATAGAATGAGCCTTGGGCAAAGTCATTTTTCACAAATTGAGAAAAATATGAGACTTTAAATTTGTCGTATAGACAAGTTTTTAAAGTTGACGTAAGACAATACTGTCCTTTCGTATGATTGGAATCAAGTGCCCGGGTAGCTCAGGGGTAGAGCAGAGGACTGAAAATCCTCGTGTCGGTGGTTCAAATCCGCCCCCGGGCACCATTGATGGGCTTTAAAATCTATCTAAATCAGTGGTCAAACCTGTTTCGTTATGTGTAGATTTTATCTTGAAGAACTGTGTTTTGTCAAAGTGTGTGTGACCGAGGTGGGGGTTACTTAGCCTAACTGAAAGCAGTTAGGCGCTAAATCAATAACTTATCATTATTTCTTTTTTAAAACCATCTTTGTTTCAGAAAAATTGCTGCGTTCACTGTCGCGGTTAAACTGTCTCTGTAACTTTGTTAAGATGACGTGGCACGTCTGGATTTTTACCCATCCCTGATGCAATTTGTTCAACAAGTACATAGAATGATGTAATGAGTGCGATTGGATCCGTCAACGGATGACCGGTACGAGCAACAGGTAAGGTATGAGCCCTGGTTAATTTTTCAGACGTGATAAAAACACCAGCCTCCTTTTTCGATAGATTGTCTGCTACTTCAACGATAGCGTTTCCAGCAGCATCCTCAGCAGCGAAGGCTATTACCGAAAAACCGCTCCCGACGATCGACACTGGGCCATGTAGAACTTCTGCAGATGAGTATTTTGAATCCTTACTTTGGAAAGTGGTGCCCGTGAGCCAGTGCCGTGGTGCTAGAGGTGAAGAATAGGTTAAATACTACACCATGACATTCCGCTTGAAGTGGGAGATTGACAAGTGCCAGGGATCTCATCTAGCGCTTTCGTAAGTCATTAAACCAGAATTTAATATTTTTTAGTTCCTAATTCGGGTCTTAAATTCTGAATGGCATCCTAGTTGCAGTATTGAGGTATTGGAATTAATCCACGTATATTTGCAAATTTTCTAAGAATATTTTGTGAATGAGAGAAAAAAATTGAAGAACAAATATGTGTGGAAGCATTAAATTTAAACAGCGGTTAGCTATTTTTAATTGATTTAGACCACGAAATATATTGGAGAAATGATTGTTTGGTGGAGTTTACAATAGTAGGCGTGTTTTAGTCACTGGACACACAGGTTTTAAAGGTTCCTGGCTATGCAAATGGTTGGAGATTTTGGGAGCTGAAATAGCGGGTTATTCCTTAGCACCTATCACAAATCCTAATCACTTCGAGCTTTCTAATTTAAAAGTTAAGTCATACATCCATGATATCAGAGATTATGATCTTATAAAAAAAGTCATGGCAGATTTTAAACCAGAATTCGTTTTTCACTTAGCTGCTCAACCTTCAGTCTTGGAAAGTTATAATAGCCCTCTTGATACTTATAGTACGAACGTAATGGGTTCAGCAAACGTGCTAGAGGCCTCTAGGCATACAGATAGCGTAAAATCTGTGGTGGTTGTGACTACGGACAAAGTTTATAGGAATAATGAGTGGAATTATTGTTATAGGGAAAATGATGAATTGGGTGGACATGATCCTTACAGTGCATCCAAAGCCTCTACGGAGCTAGTTACTGAGAGTTATATAAAATCATTCTCGACAACTAATACCGATATGCCACTAATTGCTTCAGCTAGAGCCGGAAATGTTGTTGGTGGAGGGGATTGGACTGAGAATCGTATTATTAAGGATGCCGTTGTTGCAGCATCCAAGGATAAAAAAGTATTGATACGAAATCCCAACAGTTCAAGGCCATGGCAGCATGTTTTAGAACCTTTATCAGGATATCTTTTACTTGGACAGCACTTGCACCAAAGGAATTTTGATATAGTAGGATCTTGGAATTTTGGCCCAGCTTTAAGCGCAAATTTGACTGTAAAAGACTTGGTTCAGCTTATGGGGGAACAATGGGATAAAGTAGTTGGGGAGTATCATATTGATTCCAATGCAAAGCATGAAGCTCAATCCTTAATGATAGATAGTACAAAAGCTAGGATTGTCTTAGGCTGGAAACCAATCTGGGATATAAAGAAGACCGTTCAATATACCATAGAGTGGTACCGTATGCATCAGCATATTCAGGGGAACTATGGCTAACCCAAGCTGATCAACGATTCGGCACACCACCAAATATGCTCGCGCATGGATTTTTGGCAGGTGTCGTTCATAGTTGGAATAACCGAAGAGAATCAAAGTTTCCGGACCTTTGCTTCAACGCCCCGCCAGATCAAATGCAAATCAAAAACCTGATGGGGATCGTAAAAGACTACATCAGCGATCGAAACCCTGACCTTAAGGCTCCCGCCCAAGGTGTTATTCGAGTAGCAATAATGAACCGCTTTCCGTGCCGGGATGATAGTTAAAGTTGCTTTTCAGAGAGAATGATTTCACGACGATGATCTTGGTAAGCTCTCATAACTACGGAATCAACCTTCTGACACTGTAATTGCTCACTATCGGATACTTGCATAGTCAGGTCGTCACGACTCAGTAAACCAAATTCATTACCGAACCGATCGACAAAT
>PACC02000066.1 GCA_002699695.2 Paracoccaceae bacterium
ACGGATCTTCTTTTTTTTTGCAAAATCTTCAAGGATCTTTACCATTTGTACTTTTCTCCCTTACTATTGAACTTTTATCCTACTTCGTTAGGTTTATTTGATCGATTAGAATCATATCAACTTTCCATGAATTATCCATAAAAAGAAGTAAGGTTTTTTATGCCAGAAAAAAGGTTAGTACTTCTAGGGGGTGGTCATTCCCATATACTACTATTAAAAAAATTAGGGATGCGTCCCGTCGAAGGGTTAATCACTTCCTTAGTTACTCCTGATGCTACGATGATTTACACTGGGATGCTTCCAGGCGCTATCATGGGCAATTATGATCAAGAGGATATCCAAGTAGATTTAATCAAACTAGCTAACTATGCAAACTCTCGGGTGACATTTGACTTGGCGACGGGTCTCAATTTAGAAGAAAAGTATTTGATTTTGGAAAAACGAAATCCATTAAGCTTTGATATGCTTTCCATAGACATAGGGATTAATTATAGCCTGCTTAAGCTAAAGGGTTTTGAGGAATTTGTTCTACCTATAAAGCCTTTCAGAGAGTTTATTTTTTCTTGGGAAAGGTTTTTATCTAACTTAGGATCTGCAGGCCAAGAAACTGCTATTACACTAATAGGGGCAGGAGCTGCTGGATGTGAATTGGCTTTGGCCATCAATCTCAAATTAAAAACGCTAGGACATATCCCAAGGATTACCTTACTAGATAGAGATACTGTAGCTGCACATTTACCTAGTAAGGCTCGAAAAAAACTTATCTCATATTTAAATGATAATAACGTAGTTTTAAAGGAAAATGCACATATTTCGTCTGTTTCGGAGAAAGTAGTTTATTTTACGAATGGAGAAGAAATAATTTCTGATTTAACAATCAGTACTGCCGGTGGACACCCACACGAGTGGTTATCGAATACCGAACTAAAATTAGAAAAAGGTTTTGTTGAAACTTCTCCAAAGCTTCAAAGTATTTCACATGATTTTGTTTTTGCTTCTGGTGATTGCGCGGCAATTAAAGGTTATCCATTGCAGAAGGCAGGTGTTTTTGCAGTGAGGGCATCATCAATTTTATACAAGAATTTAGAGAGATATTTGAATTCTCGAGTATTGCTGAATTATACCCCTCAAAAAAAATTTCTTCAGGCACTAACCGTTGGTTATAAAAATGCGTTAATTTTCAGAGGTGCTAGAAGTGTATCTGGATACATTCCGTGGCTTTACAAGAATTTTGTGGACAGATCATTTTTAAAGAAGTTTTCAGTTAGTATACCGATGAATTCTAGATTTGGTGATATAGCTGTTGAAGAAACCCAACCACTATGTGGTGCTTGTGGTGCTAAAGTCGGTGGTAAAGTCTTAGAAAAGGTTCTTGGAAAGTTGCCCTCTAACATACCAGAAATGACTAATAGAATTGGAGATGATGCTGCGGTCCTGAACTTGACTGGATCCTTGAAGGTACTAACGACTGATCATCTAAGAAAGTTTTGTAATGATCCATGGAAAATGGCAAAAATAACAGCAATTCATTCCTTGGGTGATATATGGGCGATGGGAGCTGATCCGGTTGCAGTACTGAGCCACATCACTATCCCGGAAGGTTCACCGGAGGTTGAGGAAAACTATTTGACAGAGATCATGGATGCTGCCAGAGGTACATTCTTAGCTGAAGGAGCTCAAATTGTTGGGGGACATACGAATAAGGGGGTAGAATTAGTAATAGGCTTCACTATTTTGGGTAATGTCAATGATAAACCAATAACTACTGAAGGAGCGTTGCCCGCTGATAAGGTGGTCCTGACTAAACCAATAGGGGTAGGGACTATATTAGCTGGTGAAATGCAAGGTTTGTCAAAAGGAACATGGATCAAAAATGCACATGACTGGATGATGCAATCTCAGGGGAAAATAGCTAGAATAATTGGACAGAAAGCTACAGCTATGACAGATATTACAGGGTTTGGTCTTGCTGGCCATTTAATGAAAATCTGTCAAGAATCCGATCTCGCCGTGCAATTATATTTAGACGAGTTGCCCATCCTTGAAGGAGCTATGGAACTAGCTTCACGTGGTGTTAGGTCAACGCTTTTTGAAGAAAATTTAAATTACACCCCCCTGGTCAAGTGTTCACCAGGCCACATTAAATGGCCTTTACTTTTTGATCCACAAACTGCCGGGGGATTGTTAGCTTCAATACCTGAGAAAGATGTAAATATAGTTATTAGTAAGCTTAAGGAACATGGATTTTGTGGTTCAGTGGTCGGTGAATTCCTTGCTGGCAGACCCGAAATAAAAGTTAACTGATTGTTTCTAAACGGATCCTTTCCAAAATTTTTGATGCCACCCGGGTAACACTTTTTGTGTCACGGGGATTTATGTTGATACGAGCCCTTCTATTTGTCCCGCTATGGTTTGAAGAATTTCCATATCTAGGATCATAATGCTCCGCCATAAGGCCTTGTGCTAAAAGTTGGAATTGGCCTTTTTTAACTAATTCTTGCCACGTAAGTATTAGTTTTCTACTATGGAAATCACTCAAGAGTTTAATCTTCTGAAGTAAACCCTCAGGATTCTCATACAATTCTGGGTATTCACTAATAAGAAATTTGGCTCGATTCTCAATTTTTGCATATAATTCTATATAAGTTGAGACTTTCATTTTCTGCCAAAGGCTTGGCGGTATTTTCAGATAACCTATTTGATTTGATTCAGATTCTAAAAAAATGGGACGGTGTTCTGAAAAATTTTCCAGTAATGTTGCTATTTGGCTTTCAAATTCTTTCTGTGACGGTTGTCCTGATAGTCGGGAACCAAAAATTGATCCTCTATGATTAGCAAGTTCTTCAAGATCAATAACCTGTTCGCCGAGTTTTTTCAATTTTCCCAGAACTGTTGTTTTTCCAGTTCCAGTGTAGCCAGAAACTACTATGATATTATGCTTAATGGGTTTTTCATATAATTTGTCTACTATCAACCTTCTGTAGGATTTGTACCCCCCTTCTAAAACATGTGTTTTCCAACCTATTTCAGATAGAACTATACCTAAGGATCTCGACCTTTGACCACCTCTCCAACAATAAATCAGTACTGTCCACTGATCCTCTTTCTCAGCCAAGATTCCACTTAGATGCTTTGAAATATTGTCAGATACAAATCTTGCCCCAATTTTCTTTGCTTCAAATTTACTTTCTTTCTTGTAAAGCGTGCCAACTACTTCACGTTCCTCATCTGACAAAACTGGTAGATTGATGGCATTTGGGATATGATCTTCCGAGTATTCTGCTGGTGACCTTACATCAATAATTGTATCGAATTGCTGGGGTGTTGTTGTCTGCAGTTGAAAATTTTCTATCGTCATTTAGTTGTCTGTAAAAAAATAGTTCTAGATCTTTTAAATTCTAACATGAGATTTATAATAAGATTCGTTTTAATAATAAAAGCAGAATCATGGTGAGTTTGAAAGGTAAAGTAGTTTTTATTTCTGGTGCTGGATCAGGGATAGGCCGTGCAACTGCATTACTCTTTGCTCGGTGTGGAGCTCGAGTCGTACTGGGTTGTAGGAAAGAAGGTGATTGTCAAGAAATCATTAATAGCATTGTATCTGCAGGTTGCCTTGCAAAGGAAGTTAGTGGTGATATTTCAGATTTAGCAAGGTTGCCAAAGCTGGCGAGCGATATTATTGCTACATGGGGACAGTTGGATATCGTTATAAATAATGCTGCCACTATTTTGCCAATGGCTGGAATTCCCGAAATAGATTTGGAAGAATTGGATGAATCTATACGAATTAACATCACTGCGCAGATTGCTCTAATTTCCAAACTTTGGAAGGAACTTTCTGAAAAAAAAGGATATGTGGTGAACATCTTGTCTGGAGCAGCTAAGAATCCAAGATTCGGTTGGACTGCATATTGCGCTGGCAAGGCCGCTTTACATATGTTTACCAAACAGATTTATTTAGAAGGAGAAAAGTTTGGAATTAAAAGTTTTGGTTTTTCGCCGGGTTTAGTTAAAACAAAGATGCAAAATGAAATACGTAAATCAGCGATAAATGAAATCTCTTTTTTACCTGAATCAGATATGATCAGTCCTGACGAACCAGCAAAATGTATCCTTCTTTTAGTATCGGGGGCGTATGACAAATATAATGGAAGGTTTTTGGACATTAGGGATGAATTATTTAAAAAAAGTAAGAGATTTTAAATAAAAATAGGAACAGGAAAATAAGATGAATATAGATAGAGTGGTTCTTGCAGAGAGACCAAAGGGAGAACCTACAAAGGCGAATTTTCGTTTCGAAAAAGTTGGTGCCCCGAAGTTACACAAAGGTGAACTATTGCTTAAGGTCAAGTGGCTTTCTTTGGATCCCTACATGCGTGGCAGAATGGATGGCAGTAAATCCTATGCAGCCCCAGTATCAATTGGAGAACCTATGCAAGGAGAGTGCATTGCCGAAGTGATTGATTCGCAAAACAATGAATTTAAAGTTGGAGAACTTGTTTCTGGTGGATTTGGATGGGTTTCTCATGCTGTCTCTAATGGTAAGCAGTTAAGAAAAATACCTAAGTCTAATATCCCAGAACAGGCATCACTAGGTGTTCTGGGAATGCCTGGCCATACTGCATGGGTCGGATTGAATAAGATAGCCAAAGCATCTCCAGGAGAAACAATAGTTGTATCAGCTGCGTCTGGTGCTGTTGGCAGTCTGGTCGGCCAGCTTGCAAAGAAAAAAGGCCTTAAGGTTATAGGTGTTGCTGGGAGTGAAAAAAAATGCACTTATGTTACCGAAGAACTGGGATATGACGGCTGTATTAATCATCAATTAGCATCTTCCGTAGAGGATTTCAGACAACTAATAACTCGGCATTGCCCAAATGGTGTCGATATTTATTTCGAAAATGTTGCAGGGATTACACTCGAAGCAGTCTTACCTAATATGAATGATTTTGGTCGAATAGCAGTTTGCGGCATGATTTCCTGGTATTCAGGTAAGGGGCTGCAGGAAGCAATGATTTTTCCCAAATTTTGGCGAATGGTGCTGGTGAAACGGCTTAGAGTTAATGGATTCATTATCTTTGATCATAAAGAGTCATTCCCAGAATTTCAAAAAGAGGTTAGTTCTTTAATTCAGGGTGGTGAAATAAAATATAAGGAAGATATTAGAGACGGCCTAGAAAGTGCCCCAGAATCTTTTCTAGACCTTTTGAATGGAGGAAATTTTGGAAAAATGCTAGTCCGACTCTAACAAAAGTGAATATTAAGAAAATTCAGGCATCACTTCTTCAATGAAAAGTTTCAAAGATTTCTTCTGTTCTTCTTGCCCTAGCCCCATGCTAGCATAATAGATGAAGTCATCTACACCCAGACTTTCATAGTTTTTTAGCTTTGTGATAACTTCATCTGGGCTCCCGAATAAAAGATTTTGAGCAAGCATGTCGGAGTCATATTGTTCTCTTCCAACAAGTTGATTAAGTGGTATCTGTTTTGTAAAGCCGTTTTCAACGTCCCCAAGGTTCTTGAATAAGTTTTCAAATTGACCTAGCACCATTCGTATGGCTGTGAGTGCTTTCTCTTTATCTTCATCGTTGGTATAAACCGCTGCGTGTCGCATCATAGCGAAAATAGGTTTGAAGTTTGATTGATTGTTCACAATGGCTTCATCTAGTTGTTTTTTATAGAGTTCTGCCTCTGAAAAGGGCCTAGTTAAAGGCCAGGACATTATATTACATTCATTTTTTACAGCGTAATCAAAGGTAATTGGTGATCTGGCTGCTACCCAGATAGGCGGATGTGGTTTTTGAATTGGTTTAGGACAAGATGTTGATGCAGGAAATTGCCAGTACTCGCCATTGTGTTCTACATCACCTAGCCACAACTGTTTCAATAGTGGAAGCATTTCTTGCATGTATCGCCAGCCATCTTGCTGCTTCAATCCTGGTTTCATTCTATCAAACTCTCTTTGATAGGCCCCTGAGCCAATTCCAAATTCCAGCCTACCACCGCTAATTAGGTCAGTGAATGCAGCTTCTCCTGCCAAGTTGATTGGGTGCCAATAAGCAGCATTAACAACACCTGTGCCCAATCTTATTTTTTCTGTATGACTAGCCCACCAGGTTAATATTTGAAAAGGGTTTGGAGCAATAGTCATTTCTAGAGCATGATGCTCTGCTGCCCAAACAATGTTGAAGTTCCCTTGGTCTGCCATTTTTACCATATCAAGGGTATGTTTCTTTACATCCTCCATATTAGTTGAGGTGTCCATGCGCTCTAAATTGACAGCTAACTGGAATTTCATTTGTAATAAACCTCTAATCAAAAAACTAAACTGGTCTCATTAAATCGTATATGATTTAAATGGGTCTGCAAACCTTTTCTGTTTATACCCCGGCTGGATTTTCTACATCTCTACCAAGGTTTTTTAGATCGGAATACCTGTCACCAATTCTGTGATGAGGCCTTCCCCCAGTCGCCGCGCCTAGGGCGGCAACTAATTCATTGCCTGCTGGCGCATCTGGAATTGAAAACTGTACAGTATGATAATGAGATCTACGCCCAGTATCATCTTTGTCCATTAGTGGTATACAAATAGATGAATTTGCTGGACCTCTCGTATTAGTAAAGCCGAGGTAAGATTTTGCATTGACTGCTTCGCGCAAGAAATTACCAAATTTGAGTGTATGAATTAATGCGGAGGCATGCTCGATCTCAGCGTCTACTCCCGCAACGGCGGCTTTACCATATGCTTCCACTCCTTCACCAGATCCTATTATAGAAATTAGTTTGTTTGTTAATAGGTCCCCAAGAATAGGCGAAATTCGATTTATTTCAGGATAAAGGTCATCTACAAACTCTTCCCCAATCCAAGGATTCTTAACTACGGCAGCAACACCTACTAACCTAAGTTCCTTTGGAGCCAGTTTGCCTCCCTCTACATTTATTATTTCTTCATATGCTATTATTTTTCTTATATCAGTTAGCATTATTCATCTCCTATTTTCTAACGTATTCAAAGGACTTTTTTTACTGTACCTTCTGTTTCATTTCCCTGGTAAATTCCAAATCTCCCATGGTGATATTCTTCACAATACCGCTCAATCATTGTTCTTTCAGCTAAGTTTTTTATTTTGTCTAACGGGATTTCTTCTAGGTTGAGGCTTACTGTGTTTTTATTTCCCCCACCTGAAAATTTTCCATGGTAGAAAATCATGTGGACATTCATTTCTTGGTCTTCATAAACTGAATAAAGGAAATCTAGGTTGAACATTAAGTTTAAGCTTTTAAGATAATCTTCTAATCCTAGCAGACTCTTATTATTATTTGGGGTCTTTGGTAATGATAGGTTATTTTCTCGGTCTTTAATAAATAAAACTTGGCGATCACTCTCCAGAATTGCTCCTACCCGCGTGTTGCTTTCTTTATTTACCATATTCACAAGAGAATGCTCTAATCCTACTGAAAAGTAATCACCACGAAAATAACCAAGTGGGTCGCCTGGATAATACAAATAATCTTCAATAAGACCAATCATTACCGCGTGATCTCCAATCTCCTGAAAGTTGGTTTTATGACATACAAAATGGGCCAAACATGAATCCAAAAGAGGTAAATCTCTTGAACCTTTTTTCCAGCTGGTTAAGTCAAATTTGTCAGTTCTTTGTGATGAAAATAACCCTGCAACAGCACGCTGTTTCTCGCTCAAAACATTGATTGCAAAATACTTGCTATCTCTAAAAATCTCAAAACTTTGGGCAGTCTTGGCAATGCATACAAGTAACATGGGAGGATCTAGAGAAACAGAAGAAAAGGAATTTGCAGTAAAGCCTCTAGGGATCCCATCCTTTTGATTAGTGGTCACAACAGTCACACCTGTTGCGAAGGTCCCAAACGCAGATCGAAGATCATTCTTATCTTTTTCAGATAGGGGTTCAGGATCATTTTTATATAAGTCTTCAACTTTTGTCTCGCCAAGCCTTGGAGGGAATGAGAATTTTGGTTGCGGAAATCTACTAAAGTTAAGTGGGTTTCCAGCTACGCGCCAAGGTCGTGCTTCAGAGTTTGAAAATTTCATTTCTTCAATCATTGATCTGTTCATAACATGTGGATCTTCAAATATATCTTTGGCTGAGTTTAGAGGGCCGAATGGGACTAAGCCTCCAAGGAGAGATTTTAGCTCTAACTTAGTTTTTGATGAAGTCCAGCATTCAACGATAGCATTCAATACCTTTGAGTTCTTTTGCCTATTTGCAATCGAAGAAAATCTTTGATCTGAAGATAGCCCCGGATCTTTCATGATCTTGGTTAAAACTCTCCAAAATGAATCATCAACTATGCCTAGTGCGATAAAGCCATCCTTTGCTTTAAAGATCCCGAATGGCACAAGCAAAGGGTGTCCATTACCCTGCGGACCCGGAATAGATCCGTCTAAATCATGTTGATAAATTATCCTTTCACAGAGGCTAATCACGGCATCATACATTGCCAAATCAATCAGCTGTCCTTTACCCGTTTTTTCCGCTTCTCGTACCGCTGCAATGATTCCAAAAGACATCATAAGCCCAGAGAAAATATCACCAACACCTGGCCCCACCTTGGTAGGAGCATTTTTTTTGGGTCCAGTTATCCCGATTAAACCACCCATTGCTTGCGCAACCACATCATAAGAAGGCCAATCCTTATAGGGACTTTCTCCTGAGAGCGGATTGCCAAATCCACTAATGGCTGCGTACACTATTTTGTCATTAATGCATCTTATCTTATCATATCCCAGGCCCATCTTTTCCATCACCCCTGGTCGGAAATTTTCTACCAAAACATCTGCAGATTTGACAAGTTTTAGTAGCTTTACTTTTCCTGGATCTGTCTTTAAGTTTAGTAACAGGCTTTTCTTATTCCTATTGAGACTTACAAAATATCCTGACCATTCTTTTTTAATATCTTCTTTTCGGAAAGGACCAGTTGCCCTGCTAGTATCACCGGACGGGCTTTCAATCTTAATCACTTCTGCTCCATGATCAGCAAGCATCATTGTACAGTAAGGGCCTGAAAGCATTCGGGTTAAATCTAACACTCGCAGACCTGATAATATTCCTGTTTTCATCTTTAAATTGATCCAATTTTTGTGAATTGTCGTAGAAATTTTCTTAAAATAGAGCCAAATTGGTTCGGATCCTCTACTAAGGCCATATGCTTTAAATTTTTTATAATGTGTAGTTGGCTTTGATCTATTTCTTTTGCTATCTTTTTACTCATTTCCGGGCCATTGCCATAATCCTGATCTGCTGTAATGACTAAAGTTGGGCAGCTGATAGGTGGTTGTGGATTTATAATCTCTTCTAAGTCATATGCCAAGATCCTATAAATCTTGGGATAGATGCTAGGATCATTGCCAATAATCCATTCCTTAACTTTATTAATTATCATAGGATTTTCTTCTTCAAATTTCTCACTGAACCATCTTTTGATTGCAGCAGATGCCGTTGCCGTAGGACCAGACTGCTGGGACAGGAATACTCTTGCCTCTATTAATTCTTGCTGTTCTTTAGATCGAGTATGAGGGGAGTTAATTATTATTAACCCTTCTACGAGTTCCGGGAAATCCTGTGCAAACCGCCTTATTATCATTCCGCCTAATGAAAATCCTACCAAGATAATTTTTTCAAAGTTGCAGTGATCCATCAATTCTTTTATCTGATCAGAAAACATTCTTAAGGAGGGAGTTTTCTTAGGTAAGAGGCTTTCCCCATGTCCAAAAAGGTCGTAGGTTATGATGGTAAATTCATGTTCGAGCTCTTTTGGAAGCCATTGCCACATTTCTCCTTTCAAACCCAAACCGTGAACAAAAATGAGAATCTTGTCACGAGCACCTCCTCGTAATTGAAATTTAGTGCCTTTGGGTGTAAAGGATGACATTCTAGACACTCGATACCTATGAAAAATTTTGAGGTTTGTAAGCTATGACCTCTATTTCAACCCGAACATCCACGAGTAAATCATTTACCACAGCCGATCTTGCAGGAGGGTCATTTTTGAAATATTCACTATAGATTTCATTGAAACCTGGAAAGTCATTTTTGTCCTTAAGCCAAACCATGGATTTAACAACATCATCCAATGAACAATTTCCTAATTCTAGGGTCTTTTTGATTTCTTCAATCACTATTCTGGTTTGATCCTCTATCGATCCGCTTGTCATGACGAGGCCCTCTTTCATAGGTACTTGTCCTGTACAAAAGATATAATCTCCAGCCTGTACAGCTCGCGAGAGAGATAATTGTCTTCCATTAATAATAATGGGATCTCCTAAGGGTTGTTTTTTTTTCATCTGGGTTACCTTCTTAGCTGTCCACTACTTTTAAAAGAAGTGTATTTTTAAATTCTCAAAAAAAAGCGTACAATATTACAAAATGGGAGAATCGTTTTCTCTCCTTCCACCACTATATTGGAGGTTATAACATGACTGAAGTGCAAAAATATCAAATGCTAATTGATGGAAGCTGGACTAGCGGGATCGATGGAAAGTTTTTTGAAAGTATCAATCCTTATACTGGGAGGGTCTGGTGCAGGGTTCCAGAGGCAAACTCTCAAGATGTAAATTCTGCTGTAGAGGCTGCGCACAAAGCTTTTTCCATAGGACCTTGGTCTAAAATGACTCCGACTGATAGAGGGCGGTGTTTGAGACGGCTAGCTGATCTACTTTCTGAAATGTCTGAACCTCTAGGCAAGATAGAAACTATTGATACCGGCAAAATGCTCAAAGAAACTCGATGGCAAGCAAAGTATATAGCAGAGTTCTTCCATTTTTATGCTGGTTGTGCTGACAAAATTAGCGGAGAAACTTTACCAATAGATAAACCAGACTTGGTTGTTTTTACAGAGCGTGAACCATTAGGAGTGGTGGCTGCTGTAGTGCCATGGAATTCTCAATTGTTCTTAGTTGCTGTCAAATTAGGACCCGCTCTTGCGGCAGGGAATACAGTCGTATTGAAAGCTTCTGAGCATGCCTCTGCGGCAATGTTAGAATTTGGAAAGCTTGTTGAAAAGGCTGGGTTTCCTCCTGGAGTTGTAAATATCATTACTGGCCATGGGGATCCTTGCGGCAAGGAATTAACTTCTCACCCCTTAGTCGCGCGTATATCCTTTACTGGGGGGGCAAGGTCAGCTCAAAACATTATTAAAAATTCTGCTGAGAATTTTGCAGAAGTTTCTCTTGAACTGGGAGGTAAGTCACCGTTTATAGTTTTTGAAGATGCAAATCTGGAAAGTGCAGTTAATGGATCTATTGCAGGAATTTTTGGAGCTAGTGGTCAAAGTTGTGTGGCAGGATCTAGGTTGTATTTGCATGAAAATATTGCTGAGAAATTTCTTGAAAAAATGTTAGAGATTGTCCGCTCCATTAATATGGGTGATCCCCTTGAGGAGGCAACTCAAATGGGCCCCTTATGCACTACAGGACAAATTGAGAATATTGAAAACGAATTAAAAACGGCAAAATCCCAGGGTGGACAGCTTCTTTGTGGTGGAAATAGACCAGAAAATTTAGAAGGTTATTTTTTCCAACCTACTATAATTTCTTGTCCTGATCATTCTTTAAAGATAGTAGATACTGAACTTTTTGGTCCTGTTTTAAGTGTGTTAACCTTTCGAGAGGAAGAGGAAGTTATAAATCTAGCGAATGACACAAAACATGGTCTTGCAGCTGGCATATTCAGTGAAAATAGCGCTCGGTCTATGCGTGTTGCTAAGTCTGTCAAGGCAGGTATAGTTTGGGTTAACACTTATCGGGTTGTATCACCAATAGCCCAATTTGGAGGGTTTAAAGGTTCTGGGTATGGAAGGGAAAGCGGTTTTCAGGCAATGTATGATTATACTCGTCCAAAAACAATTTGGTTAAATACATCAAATGAGCCAATGAGCAATCCTTTTGTGATGCGTTGAAAAAACTTTAATCATTCATTTTATCACCAATTGTTAAGGAGAAAAGAGTGGCCCACGGAATAGAAGTGAATAAATCGGGAAGAGTACTAGAGGTTTGTCTCGACAGACCGAAGGTAAATGCTATTGATGTGAAGATGAGTCAAGAGTTAGGTAGGGCTTTTGCGGAACTAAGAGATAACAAGGACCTATGGGTAGGCATTTTAACTGCTAAAGGAGAAAAAATTTTTTCAGCAGGCTGGGATCTTAAGGCCTTGAATTCTGGGGAGATGTCTTTGGAAAATTGGTGGGAAACATCGGATTATGGAGACGGAGGATTCGCTGGATTAACTGAGAACTGGGATTTGAACAAACCAGTCATAGGAGCTTTAAATGGGTTAGTCATTGGAGGAGGCTTTGAATTGGCTCTTGGCTGTGATCTTTTATTAGCTGCAGAACATGTTGAATTTGGCTTGCCTGAAATGCCCCTTGGCATCGTTCCAGATGCTGGAGCTCTTCAGCGCCTGCCACGAACAATACCCTATAATATTGCGATGGAGATGTTCTTACTAGGCCGAAGAATGTCCGCCATTGAGGCTAAGCATTATGGTCTTATCAATAAGATAGTGAAATCTGAAAATTTACTAGATGAGGCGCGCGAATGGGCTGATAAGATAGCGTCATCTGCGCCCTTAGCAATGCAAAGTGTAAAAGAAGTGTTGAGAGCTATAGAATGCCACCCATTAGAGGAAGCGTTTTCTAAGATGCGAAAAGATGATTTAGTGACTTACAAAAAAATGTTGAGTTCTAAGGATGCGGAGGAAGGTATAGCAGCGTTTGTTGAGAGAAGAGATCCCAATTTTAAAGGTGAGTAATGGACCTAATAGATAAAAAAAATGTTAAAACTGTTTGCAGCATTGGAGGGGGGCCAATTGGTGCGGGTTGGGCGGCCTTTTTTTTAGCTCAAGGTCTTTCTGTCAAAGCTTATCTTCATTCTGAGAAAGAAGAAAAAGACTATTGTTCAATGATTGAGACTGCTTGGATTTCGCTAGAAAAGCTGTATGATTTGGGTAGTATCAATCGAAATTCAATACAAATCAGCACCAACTTAGAGAATGCGGTTGAAAATGCACAATTTATTCAGGAAAATGCACCAGAAATTTTATCCTTAAAACAAGATCTTTATGCTCGCCTAGGAAATATTGTTTCTAGTGAAGTAGTAATTTGTTCTTCCACTTCTGGTTTGATGATGACAGATATTCAAGCTCATTGTGCAACACCCGAGAGAACTGTTGTTGGACATCCCTTTAATCCACCATATCTGCTGCCATTAGTAGAAATAGTTGGGGGGGAGAAAACAAATTCAGAGGCGGTTGTATGGGCAAGAAATTTTTATAAATATGTTGGCAAGGTTCCTTTGGTCATGAACAAAGAAATTCCTGGCTTTGTTGCGACCCGACTGCAAGAGGCCTTATGGAGAGAGGCTTTGCATATGGTAGCTAATGGCGAGGCAACTCCTGAACAAATAGATGAAGCCCTGATGAATGGCCCAGGCCCTAGAATGGCAATCCAAGGACAGTGCCTTGCATTTCACGTTGCCTGTGGTGCAGGAGGTATGGCCACGAACTTGGATCAGTTTGGGCCTGCTTTGAAATTACCTTGGACAAGATTGAAGGCACCAGAATTGACTAAGAAATTAAGGGATACTATGGTTTCAGGCTGTGATGAAATTACGAAAGGTCTGGATTTTAAAAGTCTAGCTGCGGAAAGAGACAGAAAAATTGTGGAGATAATTAAGATTCAAAAAAACCATGTTTCATAGTTTATTTAGATGAGATTGAATTAGGAGGTCGGCATGAACTTTGAGGTAGTCATAACATGCGCTGTCACAGGTGCTGGAGATACAGTAGGGAAGAGTAATAAGGTTCCAATTACCCCTAAAGAAATAGCTGATTCTGCAATTGATGCTGCCAAAGCTGGAGCTACCTCGGTGCATTTACATGTTAGAGATCCTGAAACTGGTCAAGGTTCCAGAAATCCAAAGTTGTTCAAGGAGGCCGTGGATAGGGTTCGAGATGATAAACATGATGTGATCATTAATTTAACAGCTGGAATGGGTGGTGATTGGGTTCTTAACCCCAATAAACTGACCGAACCAGCTCCCGGCACCGATATAATCAGTGCTGAGGAGAGATTGGCTCACGTTAAGGAATGTTTGCCAGAAATTTGTTCTATAGATTGCGGTACTATGAATTTTGGCAACGGAAACGAGATTTATATATCAACTCCACCATTTTTGAGAGAAATGGCTCAGTTGACACAGAAGTGGGGGGTCAAACCAGAGCTAGAGGTTTTTGATCTAGGACACATTAGGTTTGCTAAGGAAATGATTAAAGAGGGGTTGGTTGACGAACCCCCTTTATTTCAAATTTGTTTAGGGATTCCATGGGGAGCTGAACAATCAGTTGATACTATGAAGGTTATGAAGGATCACTTACCAGCAAATTGTTTTTGGGCGGGATTTGGTATTTCTCGCATGCAAATGCCGATGGTAGCTGCAGCGGTAACTTTAGGAGGAAATGTTCGAGTGGGCCTCGAGGACAATTTGTATTTAGAAAAAGGGGTTCTGGCTTCAAATGCAGACCTAGTTACTAAGGCTAAGGGTATCGTTGAACTCATGGGTGCTAAAGTTTTGACCCCAGAAGAAGCCAGAAAAAAGTTTAATCTGAAAAAAAAGTGATGATTATTATAAAGGTCATATAAAGGAGTAAGATAAGATTGGATCAAGTTCTAAACCAAGAAAATGCTCTCCTGCTCACGACAGTTAGGAAATTCCTAGAAGAAGAAATTTTACCATACGAGGATGAAGTTGATAAGACTGGTGAAGTTAACCCTGAATTAGGAAAACAAATTGAAACACGAGCTAAAGAGATAGGGCTGTTTGCTGCCAATTTACCCACTGAAGTGGGTGGGGGGGGGTTGGATTATCGATCAATGATGGTCTTGGAAAGAGAATACGGAAAAACTTCTCATGCATTACATTCCTGGATCGCTCGGCCTACTGAGATTCTGCTTGCGTGCAATGAAGAGCAAAGACAAGAGTTCCTCTATCCATGTGTTAGGGGGGAGAAGCGAGAGTTATTTGCTTTAACTGAACCTGGAGCGGGTTCAGACGTGATGGGAATGAAATCAAATGCTGTAAAGGATGGGGATGATTGGGTGTTAAATGGATCTAAACACTTCATATCAGGGCCCTGTATGCCTGATTTCGCGATAGTTTTTGCGGTAACTGGTGAGGACAAGACAAAGAGAGGTGTTCGAAAGAGAATTACTTCTTTTTTGGTGAATCGAGGTGAAAAAGGCTTCGATATAAAGGAAGGCACCAAGTGTGTAAGCTATCGAGGATACAAAACTTTTGCGCTAACTTTTGACGATGTAAGGCTTTCCAAGAGAACGGTTCTTGGAAAAGAAGGGGAAGGTTTAAAGTTATCAGGTAAATGGTTAGGCATGGGACGGATATGGGTCGGTGCTTCCTGTTGTGGAAAAGCCGAACGTATGATTAGTCTAGCATCAGAGTGGGCAGCAGATAGAAAACAATTTGGCCAACCTATTGGAAAATTTCAAGGAATAGGGTTTCGTTTAGCCGACATGGCAGTAGGGTTGAGAGCTGCCGATTTAATGGTCAATGATGCCGTAGATAAAGCAGAAAACAAAATTATGAAAGATGAGGATGCTGCCATGGTAAAGCTGTTTTGCTCAGAAATGGTTAACAAGGTTGCTGATGATACTGTCCAAATTTTTGGAGGTATGGGTCTGATGGAGGAAATGCCTATCCAAAGATTGTGGAGAGATAGTCGTTTAGAGCGAATTTGGGATGGCACATCGGAAATACAGCGACATATAATTGCCCGATCAATTTTACGACCTCTCGGGGCATGAGACGAAATCAAAACAAAAATTTAGACCGCTTATTGAAGCCTTCACAAATTGCTTTCATTGGAGGGTCTGATGCGGAGGTGGCAATTAATGAAGCAGTGCGTCGGGGGTTTGCAGGATCGATTTGGCCAGTAAATCCCACGCGACATGATATGGCCGGTTACAAATGTTACAAATCAGTCTTGGATCTACCATTTGGTCCGGATGCAGTTTTTCTGGCTATTCCTGCCAACAAAGTTCTTAAAACAATAAATGAACTTCGTGAAGTCTCAGCGGGTGGAATAGTCTGCTATACAGCAGGTTTTCGGGAGACAGGCCTTCAAGGTGTTTTAATGGAAAGGGAACTCATAAAGGACCTAGGTGAAATGGTTATGGTTGGGCCAAATTGTTATGGAGTCATAAATTATTTGGAGAAATATGCTTTATGGCCATTTGAACATGGTGGATACTGTCCAGGCTATGGAGCTGCCATAATTACTCAGAGTGGAATGCTTTCTTCCGATATTACTATGAGCCAAAGATCCTTACCTATGACACACATGATATCCTTAGGTAACCAGGCATCGTTAAAGAACACTGATTTTATAAATCATTTGGTTGCGTCCAGGCCAGTTAGGGCATTTGGACTTCATATTGAGAGTATAGAAGATCTTCAGGAATTCGAAATGGCTGCACTGCAAGCCTTAAAAGCAAAAAAACCTATCGTGGTTCTAAAAACTGGAACATCCCAAATCGGGGCAGGTCTTACAGAAAGTCATACAGGATCTTTCGCAGGATCACATGAAATGTATAACGCCTTCTTTGAACGATTAGGTATAATAAGTGTAAAAACTCCATCAGAGTTAATTGAAACACTAAAATTTATATGTGTTTCGGGTATCCCTGCGGGTAAAAAATGTGCTGCCTTTACTTGTTCTGGTGGAGGTGCCACCCTTGTCGCAGATTTTGGAGAAGGACTGGGCTTAGAATTCCCGGGATTTTCACAGGTTGATGCTAAGGTAGTGTCTAAGCTTTTACCGGCTATAGCAACAGTCTCTAACCCCCTTGACTATACTACGCCTATTTGGGGGAAGAAAGAATTTACAAAACCACTTTTTTCTAAGGTTTTAGAAAAACTAGAGGTTGATTGTACGTTAATGGTGCAAGACTATCCACTAACTGGTCTTGACAACATGAAAGTACATTATTTAGCAGATGGCGGAGCTTTCGCAGAAGCTGCTTTAGGACCCGGAGTCCCGGGTGCAATTGTTTCAACAATTTCAGAAAATATAGATGAACAGACTAGAGAGGTTTTCTTGTCTAAGGGCATCGCGCCTTTACAAGGCCTAGCAGATGCTCTTCAAGCTATCGCCAAAACAGGCTCATGGGGTCTTAATCGAAAGAAGATTTTAGATAGGCTCAGACTGTCTTTGCCCCAGGAATTGTCCCTAAGAAAATTTTCTTACTTAAACGAATGGGAAGCCAAGGCTTTAATATCTGGTCAAGGTATTAGCGTTCCAAAAGGGTTAAAGTCCAATAGAAAAGATATTGTGAAGAATGCCAGTAAAATAGGTTTTCCGCTCGCGATAAAACTCATGAGCAAAGATTTAATTCATAAAACTGAAATTGGGGCAGTACAATTAAATGTTAAAAATGAAATGCAGCTAAACAGGGCTGCTGATAGTATAACGGACAACCTAAAGCCTTACAAAGATAAATATAATTCAAATTCTTTCTTGTTAGAAGAAATGGTCCCTGAGCCTATTTGTGAATTAATTATAGGTATAAAACGTGACCCGCATTTTGGTCTTGCCCTGACGCTTGGTTCTGGGGGTATTTTTGCCGACTTAATTAACGATTATCAGTTGCTGCTTTTACCTGCTCATCGAGAGGAAATTTTACAAAAGATTTTGGTCTTGAAGGTTGGTAAGATAATAGATGGTTTTAGGGGGCTTACAGGATCCAGATTGAATATGGTGGCTGATTGCATTGATAAGCTAGTCATGTTTGTTTTAAAAAATGAGTCTCGAATTATAGAACTCGAGATTAATCCGTTATATATTTTTGAAGAAAAGGTCATAGCCATTGATACCTTGTTGGCCAGAGAAGATTAAAAACCTCAGCTTTCCAGCTATACAATTTCTACGGAAAATTTTGCTTTGGGGTCACGATTCATTGGTAAGAATTACTTTGCATTAATAATCTTTTAGTTATTTCATCTAATTAATTCTTTATTGGATAAATTTTTTAGGTTAGCTTGGCTTATGAGAGCATTTGAGGGAATTCGGGTACTAGATCTCACCCATGTTTTTGCGGGTCCTTTTTGTACCTTTCAGTTGGCAGTAATGGGCGCAGATGTAATCAAGATTGAATCGCCTGATTTTCCCGACATGATGAGAGATGAAGGAAACTCAGAAGCTTTAAATGAATTGGGCCTTAGCAACTTTTTTGTTTGTCAGAATAGTGAAAAAAAATCGCTCTCACTGAATTTGAAAATAAATGATGATCGAGAATTTTTTCTTAAATTAGTTAGAACTGCTGATGTTCTAGTTCAAAATTATTCTGGCAAGGCTATGGAAAGATTAGGCTTTTCATATAAGAAACTCAAAAAAATAAATCCTAAGCTCATTTACTGCTCAATGACTGGATTTGGTAAAACAGGGCCAAAAGCTGAAGACCCTGCCTATGACTCGGTCATTCAGGCTTATTCTGGTTTGATGGAATTAAATGGTTTGAAAAGTATCGGCCCTTTGCGCGTGGGACCCGCTATAGTTGACTATGGTACGGGTATTCATGCAGCGTTTGCGATTTCATCGGCACTTTTCAGGCGAGAAATTACTGGAGAAGGATTAGAGATTGATCTTTCAATGTTGGATGCTGCTTTTATGCTGATGACCTCCACAGTTTCAGATACACTAGCTTCCGGAATCTCAAAACCAAATTATGGAAATAATCACCCGGATTATGCGGGCTATGGCGCTTATAGCACAAGTGATCGAATGATCGTAATAGGCGCTTTTACAAAAAAACAACTAAACAACTTGTTCCTGGCTTTAGAGCTG
>PACC02000001.1 GCA_002699695.2 Paracoccaceae bacterium
AGTCCCTAGAAAGACATCCTCCTGAGCCAGGCATCCAATCAAAACACATTAATTTGACTGATGAAGGAAATGTCATTGAGGCATTTTCAGACCTAGAATCTTTATCTGGATTCGTGAATTTAGCCGGCTTTATGCATGATTTAAGTTCAATCGAAAAAACAACAACCGTTGAATTCGATGAGATAATCAATTTGAATCTGCGTGGTGCCTTCATCGTTTCTAAAGTGGTTTTACCCTTATTGAGGGTCCATGGTGGAACCATGGTAAATGTAGTATCAGGCTTAGCAGCACATGTTCGTCCAAATTATGGTGCTTATGCGGCTTCTAAAGCAGGCTTGATAAATCTTACAAAAACTTTGGCATTAGAGGCTGCACCCAAAGTTCGGGTTAATGCGGTTGCTCCTGCCGCCGTCGATACTGCTTTTCTAAGAGGAGGAACAGGTAGGTCAAACGAAGATAAACCCCTGTCCCTCGATGTAGAGAAATATATTCAGACAACTCCTCTAGCAAGAATGGCTTCTCCACAAGATATCGTTGGCCCTATCATGTTTTTATTGGGTCCAGATAGTAAATTCATGACCGGTCAAACTTTATGGGTCAACGGTGGGGGTTACATGCCATGATTTTGGATAATTCATTGAAAAACCGATCAATCTTAATTACTGGAGGGTCTAGAGGGTTAGGTCGGGAAATGTGCCTGCACTTAGCAAAAGCGGGAGTGAAATTATGTTTCACAGCAACGAAAAGAAGCAGTGAATTCCTCAAAACTTTAGAAGAAGCAACCAAGATCTTGGGTTGTAAAAATGTTTTGGCAGAGATTGCAAATGTGTCTGATCCTAAAGCAATGGAAAGATTGGCTTTATCATGCATAGAAAAATTTTCAAGAATAGATGTTCTTATAAATAATGCAGGTAGAGGTATGCGTCTGATATCTGAAAATTTTAACACTATCCCAACAAAATTTTGGGAAGCTGATCCCGCTGCCTGGTCAAAGATCGTGGAAACAAATATCAATGGACCTTTCATGGCTACTAGGGCAGTTATACCTTACATGATCCAACAAAAATTTGGAAAGATAATAAATGTTTCCACATCTTCTCAGACCATGATACGAAAAGGTTACTCTCCGTATGGACCATCCAAGACTTTTCTCGAAGCTGCATCTAGGACATGGGCTAAAGATTTGGAAGGCATGGGAATAGATGTAAATGTGCTTCTACCAGGCGGGGCCACAGACACTGATTTGTTGCCTCCATCAAAAAACAAAAAAGGAGCTGATGGTAATTTATTATCACCATCAGTCATGAATGATGCCATTGTATGGCTAGTATCTGATCAATCAAACGGCATTTCCGGCGGGCGCTTCATAGCTAGATATTGGGAAGACTTATGTGCTCGCAGAAATGATCTCAGACTGAATCCCCAAATCATGTGATCAAAATGATTAAAAGCTTAAGACTAGGGGATTTATGCATTACTGGTTTAACTGAAATTGAGTCTTTTAGCATCCCTGTAGGAACCTTATTTCCAGACCTTAATCATAACCTTTTAGAGAAACTAGAACCCATTGCGCCAAGAATTATGTCTGAAGGTTTGGTGCACTTGACAATTAGGTCCTGGCTACTCAATAAATCGGGTACAAATATTCTGATCGATAGCTGTGTAGGTGCACAAAAAAATAGACCCAATCATTCTACTTGGCATAAGCGCTCTGGGAGCAAGTGGTTGAGAGCTCTATCAGAGAAGGGATTGAGGCCAGAAGACATTGATATAGTAATGTGTACCCATTTGCATGCAGATCATGTTGGTTGGAATACTAAGTTAGAAAATGGTTATTGGGTTCCAACTTTCCCAAATGCTCAATATCTATGTGGCCGGACAGAATACGAATACTGGGCAAATGCCGGCGAAAAATCCGATGAACATGGCGCCTTTGCAGACAGCGTGTTACCAATAGTTGAAAATGGTAAAATGAAATTTGTCGAAGACAGCGATGAAATAGCAAATGGCCTTTCCATCGAAATTAGTCCTGGTCACACCCCAGGGCACTTTTGCTTGAATGCCGAGGCTGGCGCAATTTTTTGCGGTGATATAATCCATTCTCCTTTGCAACTGAATTTTCCGAACATTTCTAGCGCGTTTTGTGAAGATCCAGTTTTGGCTAGCACCACCCGTATAAAATTGCTATCAAAAATAGCAGAAACAAGTCAGTTCTTGATCCCTGCTCATTTCAGAGATCCGGGTTGGACAAAAATCAGAAAAACTGAATTAGGGTATGAGAAGATTTGAAAAATCCCTGAAGAAAACTTATTACTAAACAGCAATCAAACCTAGTTTCAAAAGATCAAAAATGATAAAACAATATAAAAACCAGTATATTACTAGGAAGAATAAGTTTTTTTTATAAACTCTATCGCTTCATCTGTGCTCATCAAATCGGCATATTTTGCACTCATATCAAATAAATTTGCCTCATGAGGCTCAGGAGCTCGATCTCCAACAGCATCAGACACAACAATAGTTACAAAATCACTTGAAATGCTATCAACACAAGAAGCTCTTACACATCCTGAAGTGGTAACGCCAGTTAGTAAAACCGTATCTACCCCTTTATCTTTCAAAATAGCTTCTAGCTCGGTTTTGAAAAACGCACTTGGGTATTGTTTTGTAATAATTATATCTGTGTTTATCATCTTTAATTCGGAATGGGTCTTCTGTGAAACCTTACCCTCGTCAAAGCTTGCCAAAGCCGGAACCTTTTTATAAAAAGCTCCTCCATCTGTTCCTCCTTTTTTATATTTAACTTCCGTAAAAACAATAGGAATTTGATCAAAATTTCGTAAGAATGCCAACAACTTTTTTGAGTTTTCTAGAGCATTTCTGCAACCTTCACCACCAAATAAAGGTTCCCCAAAATCAAAATAAGCATTTGCAAAATCAATAAAAATTACGGCTAGATTTTTCCCGCGCGTCTGGAGGCTATGATAATTTGCCTTTGAATAATTTTCTTTTAGATTTTCAGTCATTTTTCGATTTCTTTTCCAAAATTTGATTTTATCAGATGACCCCATTTTTTTCTAGCGTTATCAATTCTTCCTCTGATTTCTTTAGAATTTCCTTAAAGACATAGTTGTTATGTTCGCCCAATTCTGGACCGACTTTGCACACCTCACCAGGGTTTTCCGATAATTTTGGGGCTACATTTTGCATTTTTATCATACCAAACACAGGATGTTCTATATCAATGATAGCTTTTCTCGCTTTAAAATGCGGATCATCAATCATATCTTTTGCCCTATAAATTAATCCAGCAGGAATACCATTTTTATTGCACAAGTCTTCAACTTCCTTCAACGTCTTCGATTTAGTCCACGCATTGATTAAATCATCTAATTGGGCTTGGTTTCTTCCTCTTGCTGTATGAGATTTATATCGCTCATCTGATGCTAATTCAGGTGCATCCATGACATCACAGAGCCTAGAAAAAACCCTATCCTGATTAGCCCCAATTAATATCATTTGTTCATCTTTGGTTTCGAAAATATTAGATGGGGCGACATTTGGAATTATTGCACCAGTTCGTTCCCGGGTGTAACCTGCCACATCATGTTCAGTTACCAAACTCTCCATCATATTTAAAACAGACTCGTATATTGCGCTATCAACGACCTGCCCTTTACCCGTTCTTTCTCTAGCATGGATGGCCATCAACGCACCCATACAAGCATGCATGGCTGCAAGTTGATCCCCTATAGATATACCCATTCGGCTCGGAGGCGTTGAAGGATCACCAGAAACATATCTTAAACCACCCATCGCTTCCCCTATAGCACCAAATCCTGCACGATTTGAGTAAGGACCAGTTTGTCCGTACCCTGATACCCTAACCATTACCAAACGTGGATTAATTTTGCTTAGGACATCATAACCAATATTCCAACGTTCCAATGTTCCCGGTCTAAAGTTTTCAATTAAGATGTCAGTACTCTTAATAATTTCTTTTATAATTTCCTGGCCTTCTTCAACCCTTAAATTTACAGTAATCGATTTCTTATTACGAGCTACCACCGGCCACCACAAGGACTTTCCATGAGGTTTTTCCCTTCCCCACTCTCGCATTGGATCTCCTACTTTAGGAGGTTCTACTTTTATTATTTCAGCCCCAAAATCTCCTAACAATTGGCCGCAAAAGGGCCCCGCAAGTAATTGCCCCATTTCTATTACTCTTAAATCAGAAAGGGCGCCAATATTGTCTTTAATCATTTCAAAAAACTTTCTTTTTGACATTACATTTTTTTTTGACCTAATAGACCACGAATAATTCTATCTAGTCAATTATTTCTAGTTAAGACTCGTGTAACACAAGAAGGATTAAGAAAAAATGGACGGACATTTTGAGATTGTGGAAGTTTCCCCGCGTGATGGATTACAAAACGAAAAAAAAATCTTAACAACTACCCAAAAGATTGAATTGATTTCAAGGGCTATTGATGCAGGTCTTACTCGAATTGAAGTCACTAGTTTTGTTAACCCCAAAAGAGTCCCACAGATGTTTGATTCCGATGAACTTGTACAAAACTTACCAAAAAAAAATGGTAGGGACATTAAATATATAGGTTTAGTCTTGAATGAGCATGGCTTTACTAGAGCCTTGAAAAGTGATTTAGACATAGCTAACTTTGCAATAGTAGCCAGTGATACTTTTAGTATAAAGAACCAGGGAGCTACAACCTCAGAAAATCTAAAGACTTTAAAGAAGATTTTCCATGAATCAAATGAGAAAATACAGATAGCTGTTACGATTGCAGCCAGTTTTGGCTGTCCTTTTGATGGGGAAATATCATCAAATCACCTATTATCAATAGTAGAACAAATAGCAAAAATAGGCCTAAATGAGATCTGTCTGGCAGATACAATTGGTGTAGCTACACCAAAGGACATAAAGACTAAGTTAAAAGCGATAAAAGGTTGTTTCCCTGAAATGGCCATTAAGCTCCATTTACACAATACACGCAATACAGGGATAGCAAATGCTTGGACAGGAATTGAGCAAGGGATCACTGGGTTGGAATCAAGTTTTGGAGGTTCAGGAGGTTGTCCTTTCGCTCCTAAAGCCACTGGAAATATTCCTACTGAAGATCTCCTCTATATGTTAAATCGTTCTGGAGTAACGACTGGCATTTCTCTACAAAAATCTATCGAGACTGCAAATTGGCTTGAGCAGCAATTAGAGAAAAAACTACCTGGTTTGCTTAAAGAAACTGACATTTTTCCTCCCAATCAATTAGGAGAGTCTTGAGTCCAACTTTCTTAAAATTAGAACATAATAATTTCAATGTGTTGGTGGGTGATGAGAGACTCGAACTCCCGACATCTTCGGTGTAAACGAAGCGCTCTACCAACTGAGCTAATCACCCGTCTTATAACAAAAACTTACCATAATCTTAAATCGCTAAAAAGTTCAATTTATTTTTTTACGATTTTGGGTAGGTTTAAAATTCTAATCCCTTTCTATATTGATTTAATGGGTTCTGGAAGACTCTTGGTCGATATCATCCTCACTAGTGTTTGGATCAGCGGTCTTCTGAACAACAAATTCTGCAGGATTCCATTCAATCGCTTTTGGTTGTTCAACAAGTGCCAATTTTAGCACTTCATTAACATGTGATAACGGTATTATCTCAAGCCCATTTTTAACTTGATCAGGGATCTCCCGAAGATCCTTCGCGTTATCTTTTGGAATAAGAACACTCTTAATTCCACCTCTGAGTGCAGCTAAAAGTTTTTCTTTTAGGCCCCCAATTGGTAAAATGTTTCCTCTAAGTGTAACTTCTCCTGTCATAGCAATATCCCTCCGGATCGGAATTTCAGTAAGCACTGAGACTATCGAAGTTACCATAGCTATACCAGCGGAAGGGCCATCTTTTGGGGTGGCTCCTTCAGGGACATGTACATGTATATCCAATTTTTCAAATGATGGCGGTTTAATGCCTAATGCTGGAGCTCTTGAACGAACGAAACTCGAAGCAGCATCAATACTTTCCTTCATTACATCCCCTAACTTACCAGTAGTTTTCATCCTTCCTTTTCCAGGGAGTTGCAGGGCTTCAATTGAAAGCAAATCTCCACCTGTTTCAGTCCAAGCCAGTCCCGTCGTCACTCCTATCTGATTTTCTTCTTCTGCCAAACCAAATTTAAATTTCTTTACTCCTAAATACTCATCAAGATTCTTTATACCTATTCTAATTGCTTCTGCATCACCCTTAATAATTCTTGTAAGCGATTTTCGACAAAGTTTTGCTATTTCTCTTTCTAAATTACGAACTCCAGCCTCCCGCGTATATCGTCTAATTATCTCCAATAAAGCTTTTTCATTAATAATGAATTCTGTATCTTTTAGTCCATGGGCCTTTTTTTGCTTAGTGATAAGATGCTCCTTGGCTATATCTCTTTTTTCTATTTCAGTATAACCCGCAATGCTAATAATTTCCATTCTATCCAGAAGAGGTCTAGCCATATTGTAGGTATTTGCTGTTGTGAGGAACATTACGTTAGATAAGTCATATTCAACTTCCAAATAGTGGTCTGTGAAAGTACTGTTTTGCTCTGGATCAAGAACTTCTAGCATAGCGCTCGCAGGATCTCCTCTAAAGTCATTTCCCATTTTATCCACTTCATCTAAAAGAATTAATGGATTGGTTGTCTTTGCTTTCTTCATTGATTGAATAATCTTTCCTGGCATCGAACCTATATATGTTCGCCTATGACCCCGAATTTCACTCTCATCGTGTACACCACCAAGAGAAATCCGAATAAATTCTCTCCCAGTGGCTTTCGCAACCGACTTACCTAAGGAAGTCTTGCCAACACCTGGGGGACCTACTAAGCATAGTATTGGGCCTTTGATTTTTTTTGACCGCTGTTGAATAGCTAGATATTCAATTATTCGCTCTTTAACTTTTTCTAAGCCACAATGATCGTTGTCTAAAACTTTCTGCGCTAGCACCAAATCTTTTTTAATCCGACTCTGCTTACCCCAAGGAATGGAAAGTATCCAATCCAAATAATTTCTGACTACGGTAGCTTCAGCAGACATTGGTGACATGGACTTAAGTTTCTTCAATTCAGCTAATACCTTTTCCTTCGCTTCCTTGCTAAGTTTTGTTTTTGAGATCTTCTCTTCAATCTCCAAAATTTCATCCTGACCTTCAGAACCATCGCCTAGTTCCTTCTGAATAGCCTTCATCTGCTCATTCAAATAGTATTCCCTCTGGGTCCGCTCCATTTGATTCTTAACTCTAGATTTAATTTTCTTCTCAACTCTGAGCACACTCATTTCACCTTGCATCAGACTAAAAATTGCTTCGAGGCGATCTCCTAAATCGATCATCTCTAATAATTCTTGTTTTTTATCAACAGAAATACCCAAATGTCCTGCAACTGTATCTGCAAGTTTTGATGCACTGTCAGCTTCCGAAACCGCCTTGAAGGCTTCCTCAGGGATATTTTTGTTTAATTTTGCATATCTATCAAATTCATCTACTACAGAACGTCTTAGCGCTTCAATTTCTTCAGGTTTATTCATCGTTTCGTCAAGAATAGCTGCTTCCGCCTCGAAAAAATTCTCATTATTTACAAATTTTTCAATTCTCACTCTTTGTTTGCCTTCAACCAAAATCTTCACAGCTCCATCAGGCAATTTCAGAATCTGTAGTACATTCGCAGAAACTCCCACTTTGTTAATTGTTTCCTCAGTTGGTTCATCTTGGGAGGCATCAACTTGGCTTGCTAAGAGTATTTCCTTATTATCTTTCATTACCTCTTCAAGAGCTTTTACTGATTTTTCTCGTCCAACGAAAAGTCGAACGATCATATTGGGGAAAACTACTATATCCCTTAAGGGTAAAACTGGTTGGATTATTCTGCTCTCTTTTTTCATAATATATAGATCCTAAATCTTTTTGCCTTATTGTAGACCCATTTTTTAAAGCAAGTCTATCTGCTGATATAGATACAACATATGAATATGATATTCAATAACGACACATTCAAGTGTGTCTGTTAATTTTAACTAATCTACCAATAATTTATTCAGTTAAACTTATATAAGAGGTATATCCCCTTCTTTCTGAATCCTAAAAAACTGTTTTGCAAAATGATCTAATTCAGAGTTATAAATTGCTGACCTTATGTCACCCATTAATTCCTGATAATAATGCAAGTTGTGCCAGGTTAATAGGATAGCAGAGATGATCTCACCTATCTTGCACACATGATGTAAATAAGCCCTCGAATATTTTTGACAAGTTGGACATGAACAGTCTTGATCGAGAGGCCTTGGATCATTGGCATGCCGAGCATTTCTTATGTTGACCGCACCCCTCCGGGTCAGAGCTTGGCCAGTTCGTCCAGATCGAGATGGTAAAACGCAATCAAACATGTCAACGCCTCTTAAAACTGCCCCTACAATGTCACCTGGTTTTCCAACCCCCATCAAGTAGCGAGGTTTATCTTTTGGGAAAAATTTTGTTGAGTGATCAAGAACATCAAACATTATATCTTGTGGTTCCCCTACCGCCAAACCTCCTATAGCATATCCCATAAAATCAATGTCCATTAATTTTTTGGCGCTTTCTTCCCTATATTCATGAAAAACGCCTCCCTGCTGTATTCCAAATAAAGTCCCCCCCAAGGAACTATCAAGAGCCGTTTTGGATCTAAAAGCCCATTCCATAGATCGATTCATGCTTTTATGAACTTCACGTTCTGTTGCTTCAGAACTGGTGCATTCATCAAAACACATAATAATGTCACTGCCCAAAGCTTGTTGGATCTGAATTGAATATTCAGGACTCAAAAAGTACTCCTTACCATCAATATGAGATTTAAAGGATACTCCATTATCAAACCTTTTCGAAAGATTGGCCAAACTCATCACCTGGAAACCACCGCTATCAGTCAAAATAGGTCTAGGCCAATTCATAAATTTATGCAGGCCACCCAATTGCTTTATTATTGACTGACCAGGCCTTAGCATCAAATGATAGGTGTTACACAAAATTATATCTGCACCCAGGCTCCTAACATTTTCTGGTAGCATGCCCTTAACTGTAGCAGCGGTTCCCACGGGCATAAAAGCAGGGGTGTGGATAGTTCCACGCTTGAGCTTGAGTTCACCAACTCTTGCCTTCCCCTCTTCACCTTTTACCTTGAAATCCATTTAAAACCCTATTAAGTCTAGGTCAATGACTGAAATAGAAACTCGAGAACTAAAGGGTTTTTAAATGAATGACATGAAAGATCAAGACGCTTATTTAGCTAACCCTGAGCAATCAGACGTAGAGAATGTGTCATTAATTAAGCCCTCTTCAACAAATCATCCGCTTTACCCGAAAATAGTGAATGCTTGCAAAGAAGTCTTTGATCCAGAAATTCCCGTGAATATCTATGATCTTGGGTTGATTTACACCATTGAAATTGATGGTGAAGGACAAACATTAATTCTCATGAGTTTGACTGCACCGGGATGCCCTGTGGCAGAGGAAATGCCTGGTTGGGTTTCAGAAGCAGTAGCGCCCGTGGAAGGCGTGAAAAGCGTCAAGGTAGAAATAGTCTGGGAGCCGCAATGGGGCATGGATATGATGAGTGATGAAGCGCGATTAGAATTAGGTTTTATGTAACATTGAGGTATTATGAAAACACCGATCTCTCTTACCCCCAAAGCTGTCGAAAAAATTAAGAATCTTGTCATCCATTCTGGAAAATATGCTTTGAAATTAGATCTTAAGAAAGGGGGCTGTGCCGGAATGGAGTATTCAATGCAATATGTGGATGCACCAGAAAAAAATGAAGAAGTAATAGAATTTGATGGAGTGAAGGTTATCGTGGCTCCTCTTGCTCAGATGTATCTATTTGGGACACTTATAGACTATGAAGATGGAATTCTTGAATCTGGTTTCAAGTTTAAGAATCCTAATGTCACTGAAGCATGCGGCTGCGGTGAATCGATAAAGTTTTAACAAAAAATCTAACCTTGATCCTTCCCGTTAAGAAAATGATCTTATATCTTGAAAGTACAATCTGGGTGCTAATCCACTAGCTAAATCAGAGAAAGACAATGCATACAAAAAAATATTTCATAGCTGGTAATTGGAAAATGAATGGAACCTTGGCGAGTTTAAGTGAAATCATTAAAATTGATAAAGCATGTGCTCAACTCAATAGTGATTTAGTTCTTTGTCTCCCAGCTACAATTATAAATGCCGCATATGAGAGAATCACTAGCGACAAACTTGTAATAGGGGGGCAAGATTGTCACCCAAAGGACACTGGTGCCTTTACAGGGGACATATCTGCGATGATGCTGAAAAACGTAGGTGCTAAAGTGATTATAGTGGGTCATTCTGAAAGAAGAATGTCATGCGGTGAAACAAGTCTCTTAGTTAAGGAAAAAGCTGCCTCCATTATAAATACAGGCTTAACAACTATAATCTGTATTGGGGAAACTGAAGAGCAAAAACTAAGTGGAGAGACAGAAAAAGTTGTGTGCTCCCAATTAAAAAGCTCACTACCTAACATGTCAAATGATGAAAATACTATCATAGCCTATGAACCTATTTGGGCTATTGGAACTGGAAAAGTGCCAAGCTTGGATGAAATTAATCATGTCCACAAAATACTTCGGAATTTGTTAAGAGAATTAAAGGGTACCAGTATATCTAAAAAGATCAGAATTTTATATGGTGGATCAGTCAAACCAGATAACGCAAAAGAAATTTTCTCTCTAGATGATGTTGATGGAGCTTTAGTGGGAGGGGCATCTTTAAAGGCAGATGACTTCATAAACATTGCCAAACAAGCTCAAATATGACTAACTCGACAACTACCTAACTTTCCCATAGCCTAGCCCAACTTGTGTACACAATTTTGTAAAATTGGCCACCTCATCCATATCATTAAACAAAGGAATCCGGCATCGAATCCTTTTTCAATTTAATAAACTCTCTGAGTGCGTCTTCTCTTGCTATATCTAAATCAGGCTTTTTATAGTTGTTTAACAAGAATTCGACACGCTTAGATGCAATTTCAGAAGTGTCTTTTCCACCTTCATCTAACCAAGTTTCAAATGGTTTGTAATCAAGAAGATCACTCCGCCAAAATGCATTCTCAAAATTCATTTGCGTGTGGTTGCAACCTAAGAAATGTCCCGAGGGTCCGACTTCTTTTAAAGCCTCAATGGCAAGTCCATTGTCTGAGACATCTACTCCATTGCTCAAAGTATGTAGAACTCCTAACTGATCAGCATCCATAACAAATTTTTCAAAACTTGATACTAATCCACCCTCTAACCACCCACATGCATGAAGCATAAAGTTAACACCCCCTAAAAGTGCTGCCTGGAGAGTATTAGCACTTTCATAAGCTGCCTGTGAATCTGGGAGTTTGGATCCGCAAAGAGCTCCTCCTGAACGAAAAGGTAGCCCTAACCTTCGCGCTAATTGGCCAGCACCATAAAGTATTTTGCTTGCTTCAGGTGTGCCAAAAGTGGGTGCCCCTGAATTCATATCAATCGAGGCAACAAAGGCACCAAAGATTACAGGGGCTCCCGGGTTCAATAGCTGTGAATAGGCCACTCCTGAAAGAACTTCGGCAAATACTTGAACTAATGTGCCTGCCACAGAAACGGGAGACATAGCGCCTCCGACAATAAATGGTGAAATTATACAGGCCTGATTGGCAGTAACATACTCTTCCATCGCACCCATCATAATAGAGTCAAAAGTGAGCGGAGAATTAATATTGATCAAACTTGTAAGTACCGTATTTTTTTCTACAAAATTTTCTCCAAACAAGATTTTAACCATGTCGATACTATCTCTTGCCCTACTAGGTTCAGTAACCGAGCCCATAAAAGGCTTGTCTGAATAAAGCATATGAGCGAATAACATGTCTAAATGTCTTTTATTTACAGGAACATCCGTGGGTTCACATAAAGTACCACCAGAATGATGTAACCATTTAGACATGTAGCCTAATTTCACAAATTTTTCAAAATCTGCGATTGTTGCATATCTCCTTCCGCCTTTGAAATCCCTCACAAAAGGTGGTCCATAAACAGGAGCAAGTACCAAACTCTTGCCTCCAATTTCGACAGTTCTCTTTGGGTTTCTAGCGTGCTGAATGATCCTAGAAGGCGCGGTAGCACAAAGTTTTCTGGCTAACCCTTTGGGTATCTTTACCAATTCACCTTGGACATCTGCCCCGGCCTCTTTCCACAAATTAAGAGCCTTTTCATTGTCTAAGAATTTAACCCCAATTGTTTCAAGAACCAATTCAGCTTTTTCTTCGATTAGCTCAATCGCCTCCAGGTTTAGTAACTCAAGATTAGGAATCACCCTTTCAATGAATCTTGCTGTTTCGATAGATATTGCTGTCCTTTCTGCCCTGCGGGCAGATTTTCCACCTTCACCTCTTACCCTTCTATTTGCCATACCGCACCAACCTAATTCATGCTTATATTAAAACTGGATATTATCAACAAGACTCCTCCACTAATGGAAAATCTACAGCCAATATAGATCTAAACCAAGATATCGAGTCTAATTATTACGTCAAATCACGAATAAAAACGACTACTTTGGATAGTTTCAATGATATTTTGTTATTAACTCTTTCGGTTCCTTGCAATATTTCTTTTAAACCCGTATTTAATTGTGATGACAAAACCACAGTATCAATCCCTTTTGATTATTGACTTTGGTAGTCAAGTGACGAAGTTGATTGCTCGAAGGCTAAGAGAATTAAATATCTTTTGCGAAGTCCATCCCTATCAAAGAATAACTGAAAAATTCCTGACTGAATTCAAACCTAAGGCAATCATTTTTTCCGGTAGTCCAAAAAGTGTGAATGATGAGAACAATCCCAAGGTTCCATTATCAATTTATCGATTAGGACTTCCTATTTTAGGTATATGTTATGGCCAGCAGCTAATGATGCATCAACTTGGAGGCCATGTTGAGGGAGGAATTGGTACTGCTGAATTTGGGCCCGCATATCTATCAAATGAAAGAAATTTAAAGCTCTTAAAAGGTTGGTTTAAAGACGGATCCGAATTAGTATGGATGAGCCATGGAGATCATGTTTCTATTGTTGCGCCAGGTTTTAAGATTTATGCTAAGTCTTTGAATGCACCCATTGCAGTTGTTGCCGATACTTCAAGGCATTTTTATGCAGTCCAATTTCATCCTGAGGTTTATCATACCCCAAAAGGTAGCCTCCTATTCAAAAATTTCGTTAAAATAGCAGGTTTCACTGGTGATTGGACAATGAATGATTACCAAAAGACTGCAATCTTGAAAATTCGTGCCACAGTTGGTGACGCTAAGGTTATTTGTGGAATTTCAGGTGGAGTTGATAGTAGCGTTACTGCCGCACTTCTCCACAAAGCCATAGGAGAAAAACTGACGTGCGTATTTGTTGATCATGGCTTTCTGCGAAAAGAGGAAGCCCAAGAGGTACTAGGGATGTTTAAAGCAAAAATGAATATTCCCATCATTCATGCTGATGAAAGCAACCTCTTTTTGAGGGAATTAGAGGGTATATCAGATCCCGAAAAAAAACGGAAAAAAATAGGTAAATTGTTCATAGATGTATTTCAAAAATATGCCCTCCAAATACCAGGTGCAAAATTCCTAGCCCAAGGGACGCTTTACCCTGATGTCATTGAAAGTGTATCCTTTAATGAAGGAGGTTCCGAAACGATTAAATCACACCACAACGTTGGTGGTTTACCAAAAAAACTTGGCCTCAAGCTTGTTGAACCCTTACGAGAACTCTTCAAAGATGAAGTGCGGACCCTGGGAACTGAATTGGGTTTGTCAAAAACTTTTGTCAACCGTCATCCATTTCCAGGACCTGGTCTAGCGATTAGGTGCCCAGGGGAAATAACAAAAGAGAAGGTGGATATTCTCCGAAATGCGGATGCTATATATATTGATCAAATAAAGAAATTTCAACTTTACGATGAAATTTGGCAGGCCTTTGTTGTGATACTCCCAGTGCGTACAGTAGGCGTAATGGGAGATAAAAGAACTTTTGATTTCGCATGCACTCTACGTGCAGTAACCTCTATTGATGGAATGACTGCAGACTATTATCCATTTACTCATGAATTCCTTCGTGACACCTCCACCAGGATTATAAACGAAGTGCCAGGAATTAATCGAGTAACATACGATATCACATCCAAACCACCTGGAACCATTGAGTGGGAGTAACCAAAAAAAATTAAGTAGTTGTTTTTATTGGTTTATTTTTATTTTGTTCATCTTTCTTCAAAAATTAAGTCTTTGATGTAATTATAAAATTTTGTCACTAGAAAAGCAGATATTCAACGGATTAGTTTCAATATAGACCTTACTTTTATAATTAAGATTTAGTGTTGATAATTGTGTCAAATTTTTTTACTTTATGTTTGAACTATTGACCAAATAAACCAGGCATTATTTTTTTTAATATAGAAAATTACAGGCAATTAGATTGAATCGTCGCAAATTTATTGTTGGTGCAGCTACGGCAAGCGCTGCCTTGGCAGGGTTAACGCCATTCAGTATGGCACAGACAGTCTTGCGGCCTCTTCCCATTTTGCCAATGACCGATTTAATTAAAGGCGTTGAGCGTAGAATTAGCTTGAGCTTGTCAGCATCAACTCATGACTTTGGCAAC
>PACC02000050.1 GCA_002699695.2 Paracoccaceae bacterium
TGTCACCCAATTCTACCTTATTTGGCACAAGGTGCAACACAGGCAATTGAGGATGCACATGAACTTTGCATTAGAATCAATAAAAGCTTTGATAATCAGAATTTAGAGCAAGAGCTTATCAAATACGCAAAAAACCGGATTCCTAGAGTTCGAAGAGTAGGAAGGGCATCCAGATTAAATGCAACATTATTTCATCTCAGAAATCCAATTTTAGTTTTCATTTTTCATCTGAGTTTAAGAATGCTTGGTATTATTTGTCCTAAATATCTTTTACGAAGATTTTCTTGGATTTATGCAGGCGGACCTGCATGAATTCCTCTATTTTAATGCTCATTTGCTAATTCTATCCAAATAGGCACATGATCAGAGGGTTTTTCTCTTGATCGCATATATTTGTCAATTCCACAGGATAGAAGAAGGTCTGCAGCTTGAGGATTTAAGAGAAAATGATCTATTCTTACTCCATTATTTTTCTGCCAAGCTCCAGCTTGATAATCCCACTGGGTAAAAATATGATCTCTTTTTGTTTTAAGTCGAATAGCATCATTGTATCCAAGGTTTAATATCTCAAAGAATTTTGATCTCACTTTTGGGTGATAAAGAGCATCATTCATCCAACTTTCTGGTTTTAGGCAGTCTGCAGCGTGGGGAATAACATTAAAATCTCCAAACACAATTACAGGCTTTCCTATATTTACCAAACACTCTGCATGATGAAGAAGATGATTCATCCAAATCAATTTGTATTCCAACTTTTCTGTTCCAATTGGATTGCCATTTGGTAGGTAAAGATTGCAAACCATTAATCCGTCTATTTCAGCACTAAGCCAACGGCTTTGACCATCATTCTCTATTCCAGGGAAAGTCAACTTAGGGTCTTTTATTTTATGTTTGGATAGTATAGCGCATCCATTATAAGATTTTTGACCATTGAAAACAGTCACGTATCCCAGGTCGCTAAACATATCTTCTGACAACCCAGAGTTATCAGATTTTAGTTCTTGCAAGCCTACTATATCCGGACTTTCTTTGCTTAACCAGTACTTTAATTCAGGGAGCCTTGCTTTAATTCCGTTTATATTAAAAGAGGCTATTTTCATTTACCTGATTCTAATTAGTCTAGTGCAAAAAATCATAATGAAAAGCTTGTACCACATCCACAAGAAGATGTGGCATTTGGATTATTAACCACAAATTTGGATCCTATAAGTTCCTCTTCATAATCGATCACTGATCCAGATAAAAACCCAAGTGAAATAGGATCGATAACAACCTTTGCTTGGTTGCTTGTTAATACAAGGTCATCTTGTGAAATATGGTCCTCCAATGAGATGTCATATTGAAACCCAGAGCAACCACCACCCTGTACTGCAACTCTGAGACATGCATTGCCACCAGTTGATCTAATTTTTGCATAGGCTCGTTCGGTAACTTTAGGAGGTATTTTCACAGGCATATCTAGTCTCAAAATATTGATTTGATAGTCAATGTAATGCTAAGACCTGTCCGTGACAAGGAGTTTAATAGTTATGATGGAAAGCTATGCAAGTAAATCAGAAGATTCTTTAGGTAGAATATATCAAGAGGAATCATCGCCGCATCGCTCAGCTTTTCAGAGAGACAGAGATCGTATTTTACATTGTGGTTCATTTAGAAAGTTACAGTCTAAGACACAAGTATTTGTGGAACATGAAGGTGATTACTATAGAACTAGACTGACGCATACATTAGAAGTAACTCAAATAGCTAGAACGATAGCCAAAGTTTTAGGTGTTAATTCTGAATTGGTAGAAGCTATAGCTTTGGCACATGATTTGGGTCATCCACCTTTTGGTCACACAGGTGAAACGGAATTAGATTCAATTTTGTCACAGGTTGGTGGCTTCAATCATAATATTCAGGCTTTAAGAATTGTGACAAAATTGGAGCAAATTTACGCCAACCATCCGGGGTTGAATCTTACGCTGGAAACTTTGGAGGGTATGATTACTCATAATGGTTTGGTGGAGACGGCGAATCCCTTTGTAGCTAAACTCTTTAGAGGCATAAGTCAGGTTGAAGGTAAAATTGTCCCGAGTGTAGAATCTCAAATAGCAGCACTATCGGATGATATAGCATACAACTGCCACGACTTGGGGGATGGTTTGAGGGCAGGTTTTTTTACATTAATAGATATATCCGATCTTCCAATAGTAAGAGAAGCTTGGCTGGAAGTAGAGAAGCAATATAAGAAAGTAAACTATAAGATCAAATGCCATGAAGTAATTAGAAGAATCTTGAATGCTTTGGTTAACGATCTATTAGAGGAAAGTAAAATACGATTAAGGCCATTTAAAGGTCAGACTTTATTAGAATTAAAATCCCATAGTAAGCCGGTTGTAGCTTTTTCAAAAAAAACGGAAGATGAACTTATGAAAATTAGTAATTTTTTGTTTAAGAATATGTATAGGCATAGGCAGGTTTGTGCAATGCGGGAGAGGTGTAGTTTCGTGATCAAGGATCTTTTTAATTTATATTCTGAGCAACCTAGATTGTTACCAAGAGACTGGAATGAATTAGCAATGAAAGCTTGTGAGCAAGTTTTACCAAGAATAGTGGGTGATTATATTTCTGGAATGACTGACCGATATGCGTTAAATGAACATAAAGGTCATTTTGGATAAAAAAATGATTTCTTAAGTTTAACAATAGATAGGAACTTTAGATATGGATGTCTTAGCAAGTTTAAGGGACAAAATCATGTCATTAGTTGAGACTTTAGAAAATCAAGAAATCATTTCTTCTGGACTTAATAAGGATTCTATAACAGTAGAAACTCCAAAGGACGATGCTTTTGGGGATCTATCAAGTAATGTAGCTTTGGTTTTGTCGAAGCAAGCTAACAGTAATCCAAGAGAATTGGCAAAATATTTTGTTGACCAACTTTCTAAAGATCACTCAATAGAATCTGTTGAAATTGCAGGGCCAGGGTTTTTGAATTTTAGATTGAAGAACAAGTTTTGGATTGATGTCGTCATTTCTATCTTGGAGGCGGGCGTACACTTCGGTATAGAAAAAGTGGGAACTGGGAAATCAGTAAATATAGAGTTTGTTTCTGCAAATCCTACGGGGCCACTGCATGTAGGTCATACAAGGGGGGCTGTATTCGGAGACGTATTGGCGAATCTTCTTAATTTGGCTGGTTATACTGTGACCAGAGAATATTACGTCAATGATGCAGGATCCCAAATTGATGCCCTAGCACGTTCGGCTTTCTCCCGATATCAAGAGGCTCTTGGCTGTCCCACAAGTTCAGAGCAAAATGAATACCCTGGAGATTATCTTAGGGAAGTAGGTGAGGCACTGAAGGAAAAATATGGTGAGCAACTACTTTGTGAAGAAGAGGCTTCAAGGTTGGCTCAAGTAAAAGCCTTTACAGTTGAAAGAATGCTTAACCTAATAAGAAAAGATCTAGCAGACTTGGGCATAGTGATGGACAGTTTTGTGTCAGAAAAAGGCCTCTACGCCAAAGGGAGAGTGGAAGATTCTATTAATCAGCTGCGGGATTTGGGTTTGATTTATACAGGAGTTTTAGAAAGACCAAAGGGGGGGAATTTACAAGAATGGTCAGTTCGTGAGCAAGAGCTATTTAAGTCGTCCCAGTTTGGTGATGATACTGATCGCCCTATAAAAAAGGCAGATGGTAGCTGGACCTATTTTGCACCTGACATTGCTTATCATTATGAAAAATTGACTCGTAAGTACGATGAAATTATTAACATCTTTGGTGCGGATCATAGCGGGTACATCGCTAGAATGAAGGCAGTTGTACGGGCTTTGTCAAATGGGGAGCAGGATTTGACTATTAGGCTTTGTCAACTTGTAAAGTTGTATAAGGACGGTCAACCTGTGAAGATGTCTAAAAGAGCTGGTTCTTATATAACATTGAGAGAGTTATTAAATGAAGTGGGTAAAGACGCGATAAGGTTTTTATTGCTTATGAGAAAGAACGATGCACCAATAGATTTTGATTTTAGTAAGGCTATTGAGCAAACAAGAGAAAACCCAGTTTTTTATGTTCAGTATGCTAATGCTCGTATTTTTTCAATACTTAGGCGTGCAAGGGAATCAAATATTGATGTGTCTGATGCCTCTTTATTAAAGGCAGACCTTGGTTTATTAAAAAATGAAAACGAGATACAAGCAATAAGAAAACTTGCTGAATGGCCAAATGTTGTAGCTAAAGCTACCTCGAGGTTTGAACCGCATCGCATAGCATTCTATTTGTTTGAAGTTGCTCAATTATTCCATAGTCTTCAGAGTCTTGGAAAAATAGACCAAGGGTTAAGATTCCTAAGAGAGGATGATTTGAATCTTACTAAAGCAAGGTTAGCTATGATCAGGTCTGTTCAGTTGGTGGTTCAATCAGGGTTGAAAATTTTTGGAATAGAACCTGTGGATCAGATGTTGTAAATTGGCACAAAATGTATTAAAACGGAATCCTAATACAATATAGAGCAGATTATTATTGTCAGGGAAAAACCTTGGTACATCAGGAATTAGAGGAAAAGTCACAGACAGGCTTCAGTCGGGTATTTAGATTAGGTGGGTTCTTTCTTTCTTTGGGAACTCTATACTTGATGGTGGTTTGGACACTAGAACTAAGTCAGGTGAAAGTGGGAGATCTTCCCGTAGTCAGAGCTTTAGAGGCAGATTTCAAGAGGAAAGCGCCAGTAGTCGATCAGGAGATCATTCAGAATAGTGACTTATCCATAAATGCTTTACAGGGAAATGATAATTTAGGTGAGGACAATATAGGGGTTGTTCTAGGAGTAATTGAAGAAAAACTGACAAGTGAGGAAACTCCAGTACCTTTGTCGATGAAAGAAGCCTTGGAAAGTTCAATAAATGAAGCTCTAGGTAGGTTGACAAAAAATGAAATCATATCCGAGGAGAGTATATACCAGGTATACGTAGGATCTTTTGATAGTCATGATGCAGCGTTAGAAACTCTGGAAGTTATAAATAAAATTGGCAGCCCCGCTATTTCAGAGGTTTTTACCGTAGTTTCAGGGATATTTGGATCAAGAAAATCTTTTCGTTTAGAAACAATAAGAGGGTTTTCATACGAGAAGGCAAAGCAATATTGCGATGAGTTGGGTTCTTATAACTTAGAGTGTAAGGTCATTAGCGGTTAATTATGAACAAGCATACCTCAATTAATTCAAATATACCCCTCGGTGATATTTTAGTGTTAGATATTAAGGGATTTGAGGGACCACTAGAGTTATTATTGTCCTTAGCACAAAATCAAAAGGTGGATTTGAGAGAAATTTCTATCTTGGAATTGGTCGAACAGTACCTAGCTTTTATCGGGCAGGCAACCACCATGAAAATAGAGTTGGCAGCGGAATATTTAATGATGGCTACTTGGCTTGCTTATTTGAAAAGTAAATTATTGTTGCCAATAGAGGAAGATGGAGAAGAGGTTACGGGAGAAGAAATGGAACTTTATCTTGCTTTTCAGCTGAAGAGATTAGCTGAGATGAAGAAATGCTCCCAAGAATTATTTCTTAGACCACAGCTTGGTATAGACTTTTTCCCGAGAGGCCAGTCCGAAATTCGTGACAAAGTACTGAATAGGAAGCTTGATGCAACCCTGCTAGATTTGTTGCGATCCTATGCAACTATCAATAATAAAAAGGCTTTTACACCTCTGAAACTAATTAGAAGTTCTATTCTAAATATCGATGATGCTTTGAAGTCCATTGTTAAATTTTTCTTTAACAAAGGGGGCTGGTTTTCATTGGAAGATATTATCCCGAGAAATTGGAGAGATAACTCGGAACATGTGAAATCAGCGATGGCTACTACCTTTGCTGCTTCTTTGGAGTTGGTGAAATCCGGAGATTTGAAGATTAAACAACCTGTCCAGTTTAAGTCAATGAAGATAAAGAGTAATGATAATAAGGATATAGAATGAATTTTTATCACCAAAAAGAGCTTAAGAATATGACTGGCAATGGATCTTCGGAGCTAGATCAGACGGATCCCCATGGACTTGTTGAGGATGAAAAGATATTGGAGGTACTTTTATTCGCTTCTAGGAATCCAATGACCATCGGTGATTTAAAGAAATCATGTCCGAACATTGCTGATATAGCAAGTTCTTTGACAAGGTTAATGCAGTTTTATAAGGACCGTGGAATAAATCTTATCAAAATCAAAAATGCGTATGCTTTTAGAACCGCGCCTAGGTATGGCTATTTGCTAAAGGAATATGTGGAGAAAAGGGTCAAGTTGTCGAAAGCTGCCAAAGAAACACTAGCCATTATTGCATATAATCAACCAGTAACTAGATCGGAAATAGAATCAATCAGAGGAGTTAGCCTCTATAAAGGACTTCTGGATTCATTGCTTCAAACGGAATGGATTACTTTGGGCCCCAGGCGAAATGCTCCGGGTAGACCTGTGACTTTTATTACCACTAATGATTTTTTGGATTATTTTGGATTGCAAGCAGTAAAGGACATGCCAAACTTTCAAGAATTGAACGAGGTTGGGTTGGTAGGTGGAAAATCTAATAATGCTTTAAATCTTGAGCAGTAAGAATTAGCCCATTTAGTGAGAATTTTTTTCAATTCTTAAAATGCTTTGATAGTTTCAAACTTTGCCCCTGGTAATTTGATTTCACACCTTTCCCATAAAGAAGATCGGGTTCTGAAAGCATATTTTCAAATATCAATCTTCCAACTGTTTGGCCATGTTCTAGTACAAAAGGAGTTTCGTGGCACCGTACTTCTAGTACAGCCCTTGATTTTTTGGAACCATTTGAACTGTATCCAAATCCTGGGTCAAAAAAGCCGGCATAATGAACTCGAAATTCTCCAATCATAGAAAGGTAAGGGGCCATCTCAGCTGCCAGCTTAGGTGGGACGCTAACATATTCTCGACTGCTAAGAATATAAAAAGCTCCAGGATCTAAAACAATTCTTCCTCGTTTAGTTGTGACCTTATCCCAAAAATCCGCTATCTTATAATGATTTATTTTTGTCAAATCTATGAGGTCAGTGTGTCGTTTAGCTTTATAGCCAACTAAATTGTTAGCTGGATTTCTTAAATTGATTGAAAA
>PACC02000075.1 GCA_002699695.2 Paracoccaceae bacterium
TAGCTGAAATACACAATATGCCCTAGTATTATTATTTCCGTTTGTATGTTGAGTTCCCCCCATACACCAAATAAAAGTACCTGGCCGGTTGTTGGCCATGGTTCTCGCAACTCTCTCAAGCTGTGAGCCAGGAACCCCAGTCACTCTCTCTGTCTCTTCGGGATCCCACCTAGCTACTTCTTCTTTTATTTGGTCCATACCCCACACGCGAGTTCTTATAAATTCCTTATCTTCCCAGCCGTTTTCAAAAATGTGCCATAAAATTCCCCATATCAAAGCAACATCTGTCCCTGGTCGAAACCGTACGAATTCATCAGCATGTGCGGCAGTTCTTGTAAATCTTGGATCACACACAATTAAGGGTGCATTGTTCTGTTCCTTGGCTTTTAAAATATGCATAAGAGAAACAGGATGAGCCTCTGCCGGATTTCCACCAATCAAGAAAATCGCATTCGACTTATGAATATCATTGTAAGAATTTGTCATAGCGCCGTAACCCCAAGTATTGGCAACTCCAGCAACTGTAGTGGAGTGACAAATACGTGCTTGGTGGTCGACATTATTAGTGCCCCAATAAGCAGCAAATTTTCTATATAGATATGATTGTTCATTGTTAGTTTTTGCTGAACCCAGCCAATACACACTGTCTGGCCCACTTTCATCTCGGATTTGGAGCATCTTATCGCCAATTTCATCGATAGCAGTCTCCCAAGAAACCTTTGTCCACTCACCACCAACTAATTTCATGGGATACTTTAGGCGTCTCTCACCGTGAGCATTCTCTCTAACTGCAGCCCCTTTAGCACAATGAGCGCCAAGGTTAAATGGACTGTCCCATCCAGGCTCCTGCCCAACCCAAACACCATTTCTCACCTCGGCAAGAACAGTACAGCCGACTGAACAGTGGGTGCAAACACTTTTCATAACAGACATGTTAGCGTCTACGGCTGAAGCTGCCGCTGGTGTCACACTCCCACCTGCAAAAGAAAAAGCAGTTAAACCTCCAACTGCTATCCCCGAACCTTTCAAAAAACCACGCCGGTTAACCTTTTTTGACCCTACTTGTCCAAATAAAGACGATTTTCGAGAGCCGTTCGCTATCTCCTTAGTCTTTCTCTTTAACATAATTACACTCCAATTTATTTTTGCTTAAATCTTCTCATCAGGGCCGACCGCAACCTCATGAGAACTCTTGATTAAAATTTGGCTAATTCTAAATATTTGTAATAGTAATCACCTTTCTTCAGGCCTCCTTTAGGCTTTTGCTCGACTGCCGATGCCTTTTGCCCCACCAAGGTTACGGCCGCCGCCGCTGGAGCACCGACTGTAGTCATTTTTAAAAAATCACGTCTACTATTTGATTTTTTTTGCTTGCTCATTTCTTTAACTCCTCATCAAAAATATATGTTCAATTTCCAAAAATTAATTGCTACTTCTCCCAGTAACTTACAAAAATCTGAATGCTTCCATCTCCACTGCCATGAAGGCAGAACCAAGTTTACCAACGGGCGCGTAAAACACAGAGTGTTCTGCACCCTCTAAATCTCTAAAAAAATGTTTTGCCCATGGACCAAGGTGGGTGCTAAAGAAATCACGCTGCTGATTAAGTGACAATTGTGTATAAAACTGATTTGAAATAATCCCGCTCATCATCTCACACAAAGACGCAATATGATCTTCAGGATCTGAATTGCTATCTGATCTAGCAATCCCTATTCTTTTCATATCATCCCGTAAATTCGCTAATGGCTTCTCATTCAGAAAGCCTGTCATATAAAAACTGCCATAAGGCAACAACTCGCCCCTACCAACCCCGATGAAAAGATTATGGTATTCCCTTTCAATAGTTTTAATATCAATTTTCTTTGCTAAAAGGCTAAGAGTCTCAATTGCATCGCCTAAAACCTTGTCACCACCGCTGAGGGCGCTTATGTCAGCAAGGTTGTTTTTCGTTGGAGGTTTTGCAAGTAGCAAGTTTAGTAGCGCATACAGGGAAGACCGGTGTCGATCTTCTGGAATCAGAAGACCATCACCGTGCATTGCTTCCGTAGCTGGCTTTTGAGCGTGCTGCGTAATCATGATTTATTTATACTAACAGATACGACAATCAGCAAGAAAAAATTCTAATCACTAAACTGTGAAGCACGTCAGTTTGTAATATTGAGTGAAGGAAAAAATTATTTTTAAAAAATCATAAATAATCATTATATTTCAATAAGTTAAAAAATGCACGACAGTGGATTAATCCAAACTAAAATACTCTGGAATAATCCTTACAAATACTGTCAGATATTAAAAACCATCAAAAAATAAATGATTATTAATCCTTAAAAACCATTTTCTTTGGTTTGATTCGTAAATCCAGGGCTTGCCCCTCCTCTTCATTAGAAATACCAGGGTCTACATTATCATCGTTAACAAGTTGATCTGAGCCTTGTTCCGTTTCCAAATCTTTCTGGCCAAATTCAGATGGTTTTTCTTCTGAATCATCTAACTTCTTTTCTTTCGCCTGATTTTCGTCCAAACCTTGTTGTAAATTTGGATCTTTGGTTTTTACTTCAGCTCGATCCGAAGTCCTGATAGAGGATGATTTCAAGTCACCAGTAACTACATCATTTCCCTCTACAGGCTCTTCAGCCTTAAACTGTCCCCTAAATCCCTTGCCGACAACATAATTAGTTGCAAATTGCTCCAATGCTGATGTAGCCAATGTAAAATCATCATCGTATTCATTCATTCCATCCAAATTTGCTAAAATAGGGTTGCTAACCCAAAGCTTCCTCAAGGCCCTTTTCCTAATATGTTCAGGAACGGTCTTAGCTAAAAAGGCTTTAAAATCATCTCCAGCCTTCATAGTCTCAGGATCTGGAAGTTTCAATTTTTTAAGAACCTCTACATCAGAAAGACCTTCTAGCGATTCTTGTGAGCTTTGTATAACCTCTTCAGATTCATTTTGAGGATCCCTATCGTTGTCACCATCACTTTTATTCTCTTCCTCAGAAGTTAAACTCACTTCGTTTTTTTTAGATATTGGTAAGCTATCATTGCTTTTCTGATCCGAGATTTTTTTGTTGGACCAACGTTGAAGAAAGCCTAAATTTTTCTTTTCAACCATGAGAGCTAGTGATCTTTCCTTGATTTTAAAGTACTTGGAGAAGAATAAACATCTGCAGTTTTTGCAATTCTAAAATCTCCCTTACCATCCTCACTTCGGTTTATATTTACTTTGTCCCTTTTTCTTTTAACAAATGGTTTTTCATCAAAGTGATTTTCCACAAAATTCTCTATCCATGCCTGTAAGCTAGGAGGCATAGGAACAGGTTCGACTAAATACTCATCTGAATCACAATAATCTTGGGCTTCATAAGCCGACGCAGTAACCGTATGAACTTTGTACTCACAATCTTCGGTTTCTAATTCGTCTCTTTCCATTACAACAAAAGCGGACGCTGGCGTCATACTTAAAGAAACCTTATATGCTTCTACTTCTGCCCTATGTAACAAAAGAATTTTGGAACCAGCATGGTATTCAAATACTCCTGAATCTTCTCTAAGTAATTTCCACTCCTCGGTTTTAGAGCCAGGGATAAGACCAACTGGCTGCCAGACCCATTTTAACCATGCACTCTTGCTAGGGCTTTTCCTCAGAATTACTCCAACCGAAATTTCAGTCTCTTTTTCCAATGCAATGCTCCTTGTTAAGGACACTTTTCATGAATTATTGATATTTTTGTGAAAAAATGTCAAAACTCTTTTGCGTCGACCAAAAAGTCAAAGTCTTTAATGATGAAATAATACCAACAGAGTGTTCCCAGCATGAACAGCCAGAAAAGAACTCTGATACTATGCAAATGCGACTCTAGTATGAAACTAGATAGTCAAATGGCTAAAGAATCAGTAGATGCAGACCAAGTTATAGAGACAGATTATCTTTGTACAAAAAATGTTCATGTAGCTGAAAAAGTACTTTCATCAGGAAAAGAAACTCTTATCGCATGCCAACAACAGGCTTCATTCTTTGAAGAATTAAGCAATGAAATCGCCTTAGAGAAAAATACTACTCCCAAACTAACCACCATAGACATTAGAGATAGGGCGGGTTGGACTGACGACTTAACTGCTTATGCTAAACAGGCAGCATTATTATCTGAAGTTAAGCTAACAAGCCCTCTTACTCCTTTCAAAGAAATAACCTCCGAAGGAGTATGTCTAATTCTTGGTAGCGACGAAAATACCCTAGATGTTGCCTCAAAACTCAAAGACGAATTAGCCGTAACAGTATTAATGAGTAGGGACATTGGTGAATTAAGTCCTAGAGGTGAGGTTAATATCTGTAACGGAAAGCTTAAAACTGTTACAGGCTCTCTCGGCAATTTTAAGGTATTAGTGACCGAATACAGCGAACTTAACTTGCATGGAAGAGGCTCCGTTTCTTTTGGAGAAAAGAGAAAAGAAGCCTCCTCCGAATGTGATATCATTATCGATTTGCGAGGAGACAATCCACTTTTTCCTTCGTCTGAAAAGAGAGATGGCTATCTCAGACGAGATCCGAAAGATAGAGTTGGGCTCGAAAGTGTTGTGTTGGAAGCTATAAATCTAAAGGGGGAATTTGAAAAACCCGTATATGTGCGCTTTGAAGAAGCTAAATGTGCTCATAGTAGGGCATCCAGAAGTGGCTGCTCTAGGTGCCTTGATATATGTCCAACAAATGCAATCAGTTCTAATGGAGATTCTGTGGCTATTGACCCCTATATATGTGCTGGCTGTGGTAGTTGTTCTGCTGTCTGCCCCTCTGGTGCTGCCAATTATGACGATCCCCCATTCACTTTCAATTTGCAAAGGATCACCAACTTAAGGTCTGTTTTTAAAAAATATGATCGCCAAGTTGAACCAAGAATACTTTTTGTTGATAAAGATTTTGGGATGGAATTAATTACCCTATCTGCTCGCTTTGGCAGAGGTTTGCCAGCAGACCTTATACCTTTTGCTATTCCCAACATTGAACTAATAAGTCATGCCGAGATATTGGCTGCACTAGCCAGCGGTTTTTCTGAAGTTATAATACTTACAAAAGAAGTACCTAATTTCAGTTCTTTGAAACTCCAAATGAATATTTGCATGAGTATACTGGCACATTGTGGGCCAGAAAGCCAAAACCGTTTACGTTTGATTGAAACGATGGATATAGAAACATTTGAAAACGAAATATATTCAAAAAATCATAATAAGAAGATTGTGGAGCCCGTCTTATTGCTAGGAGAAAAGAGAGAAATTACCCGCACAGCAGTTAAGGCAATGATTCCATCTGAAGACGCAATAGAGCTACCTGAAACCTCTCCCTATGGTGAGATTCTAGTGAATACGGACAAATGCACCCTTTGCCTCGCTTGTGTATCATTGTGCCCTACCAATGCCCTAGAGGACAATGCTGACAGACCCGAACTGAACTTCACAGAGACAGCCTGTATCCAATGTGGGATTTGTTCAAGCACCTGTCCAGAGCAGGCAATTACGCTTAGGCCACGACTAAATCTTAATAATGAGGCATTAAGCCAGAAAGTTTTAAATACAGAGGAACCGTTTGAATGCATTTCTTGCAAAAGGCCTTTTGGCGTAAAATCCACAATAGAAAGAATTGTTGCAAAACTGGAGAACAACCATTGGATGTATCAAGATTCCAAGAAATTAGACTTAGTTAAAATGTGTGATGATTGTCGGGTAAACGCTCAATATCACGAAGAGAACTCCCCTTTTAAATATGGAGAAAAACCTAAAATTCGTACAACAGATGATTATCATTAATTACTTTGGCTACCATGAATTAATAGGTTTCCCGAGGTCTTTAGGCTCAATGAAAGCGACATAAGCTAGAATGTCATCAATATCATCTAAGGAAAGTTCAATCGGGGCAATTGTCGTTGGAACTGTTTTTGAACCGGCTTGATAGACCTCACTTATTGAAATTACATTCAAATGTGGGCTCACCGTCCAAAAAGCAGTAAACCTTTCTTGCCAGTCATCAAAACTTCTCATGGCGTGAAACGATGGTGTGGAATCAATGCCTGCAAAAGCATTATCATCTACGACATGACATCTCTTACAGTGTTTCTGGGATAGACCGAGGCCAGCAGCCATGTCCCCGTCAAATATTTCTTCTTCTTCTTTTTCTTCTGAAAACTCGACCGCCTTGAATACCTGGATGCCTTGGATTGAAAAATCCTCGATAGTCCTTATCCCTGAGTCGCTAGTAAGCCAGTTCGCAAATTTTTCTAATCTGCTTAATTGTTCTGGATCAGTGGTTTTAGTTTCTAACCTATACACAAACCCGTTCAAATCTGAAAACACTTCTAAACCGGAAGGTAAAATACCTAACTTTGCGTCATGGTATTTATTATCTGTACTTACCAAAACCTTAATTTGGGTTTTGAATTTAAACCTTGGTAAAATGTATTTTTCAAACTCAATCATTAATAATTCTTCTGGAAACTCCACAGAAATTTGATTGTTTTCATTAGTTTCAGCAGCGGTCACGATGAAGAAAAAACCAAAAAATAAAGCCATCAAGCATCTTGAAATCTTGACAAACATTTTCTTCTACTCCTTATGTAAACTTAGTAAGTGAATTATTTTAACCATGCTTTAAGGGTGTAGACATGAAAATAGATCATGAAAAATTCAATATTTCAATGAGAAAATTTCTTAAGAAAGTTGGGGTAACATCCCAACAAAAAATAGAAGAATCAGTGCGCTTAGCATTAAAAAACAATTTGATTTCACGAGATGAGGTAAAAGTTAAAGTCATTTTAGAAATAGATGAATTGGACTTAAATCACCAGATAGACGGGGAAATCCTTTTAGGGACAGAGGGATGAGTGACCATCTAAATCAAACTATAATGGCAGAGTTAAAAAGTGTCATAAATCCTAAAACCAATATTGATATTGTTAACGGTAAAGACATTAAATCACTAAATATTACCGAAGATAAGATTACTGTTATTGTGGAAATTGAACCTGCAGAACAAAGTTTAATGAGCCCCCTACAACCGAAAATTGAAAATATTATTAAGAAATTCAGTGAAGGAAAACTTGTCCAAGTCATCATGACTGCTCATTCTAAAGACGAGAAGTCTGTTAAATCTACCTCTGGACCTCCTCCCAATTTAAAGAATCCTGCAATAAAAAGCAAAGAAGCACCCGCGAAGGCTAATCCCGAAGGAGTCAAAAATGTCATCGCCATTGCCTCTGGTAAAGGTGGTGTTGGTAAATCAACTGTTGCTTCAAATCTAGCTGTAGCAATGGCCGCACAAGGAAAAAAGATAGCTTTGCTAGATGCCGATGTTTACGGACCAAGCCAACCCCGAATGTTGGGTCTCTCTGGTCGACCTTCAAGCCCAGATGGTAAGATTATTTTACCTTTAAGGAACCATGGAGTTACGACAATGTCCCTTGGTTTAATGATACCAGAAAATGAGTCAATAGTTTGGCGTGGACCGATGTTAATGGGGGCTCTGCAGCAGATGTTAAACCAAGTGCAATGGGGTGAGCAAGATATTCTATTTGTCGATTTGCCTCCAGGCACTGGAGACGTACAATTAACTCTGTGCCAAAAAACAAATCTAGCTGGTGCCATCATCGTTTCAACGCCACAAGATGTTGCCCTTCTGGATGCTCGGAAAGGTATTGACATGTTTAAGCGTCTAAATATCCCGATCTTAGGTTTGATAGAAAATATGTCCTCTTTTATTTGTTCAGGGTGCGGAATGACCCATCACCCATTTAGCAATGGTTCCGTTAAAGAAGAAGCCAAGCAAATGAAGACAGAATTTCTAGGAGAATTACCCCTAGATCTTGATACAAGAGTTGCTTCTGATAGCGGAGTTCCGATTGTTGCTAGCCAGCCTCAAAACCCTACATCTATAGCATTCTCTCAGATAGCAATGAGAATAGGAGAAATTGGATTTTAATATGGAAAGTTTAAACCAAAAAAAACTAAGCTTTCCACCTTTATTCAGGGGAGAATGTGTACCTTCAAACGCTAGTACTTTCATGAAAGCGATTATTGCTGCCAAAAACAATGTGGACCCAGGTTTAATTTTCTATTCTGAGGATATTGGCACATTGGAAACCTCCATAGTATTAGCTCCTGATATCCCTCTAAAAAAAGCCCTCGGAATGTTGCTTGTAATACAGATGGGTTTAGCTGATAGCCTAGGCGCATTGGCACCACCAGAAGTTGCCGTTCATTTCAATTGGCCAAACACCATCAAGGTAAATGGTGCATTTTGTGGCAAAACCTTCTATCAGGCTTCATTAAAGGATGAAAATGCCATTCCAGAATGGTTGGTTCTAGGATTCAAAATACCCTTCCTATGGAATAAAGGGATAGAGGCTGGCGACAATCCAAATGAAACAGTACTATCTAATGAAGGCTGCATAGATGTAACCCCATATTCCTTATTGGAAAGCTGGTCTCGACATACTTTGGTCTGGCTTAACCGTTTCTTAGATGAGGGGCTATCACCTGTCCACAGAGCTTGGTGTGAAAAATGTGATAATTTAGGGGAAAATATTACTTCACCTGAATCTGGGAAATTCATGGGATTAGATGAGGATGGAAATATGATACTAAGAGTTTCAAAGCAAACCCTCGTGAAGAAACTTTCAAATTATATGGAAGTATGAATGAAATTTGCTCGCACAATCACACTCGATGAGTCAGACTCCAGAATTTTTGACCATGTTGCTCAACCAGGAGAATGGGCTATCTCTGGGACTTTTGAATTTTCTAATTGGACTGCGGATGATCTTGTCGGGAAAAAAAAGCAAGCTTTTTCAAACGGCTGGCTTGGGTTGAGCAGTTTTGGTAGGGCTACTTTTGTAGGGGTAACATCCCTAGCCGACCTAGAGTTTCAGGAGATCATTGACTTGCTTGCACAAAAATTTGTTACTGATTGTGGTGCACCAAGTTTGGATATAGCCTACCCAGTAGCAAAAGAAGAAGTTGATTTCATGATTTCAATTTGTGACGAGCATCCAATCAACACTCTCTTAATGGTAAGCCGTGAATTCACCTCAAATGGAATTCGCGAAAAATTTAGGCACATCAAAGCCACCGATGCAGAATTAGAAGCCTTTGCACTGCATGGATCTTTGGAATAGGGTCCTCAGATGAAAGCAGACGATGAAATAGATGCTTCTGGGTTGTTATGCCCCTTACCAGTTCTTAGACTAAGAAAAAAAATGAAATGCCTTGAAAAGGGATTAGTAATAAAAATATTTTCTGATGACCCAGCAGCTGAAATAGATATTCCTCATTTCTGCATGGAAGGTAACCATAAAATCTTGAGGAAAAATATAAGTGAAAACGGGCCTGGGATCACATTTTATATCAAAAAATGTTAAACAAAAAGTTAATTTAAGCAAATTCGCAAAGATGGTTTAATTTTAATATGTCAGTATTCTTGGAAGCCTTTTCAACAGCATTTAAGCTGATAGTATCTCTGGACACTTCTTTATTGGAAATAGTCTGGCTTTCAATAAAAGTAAGTATATCCTCTCTTTTTATCGCTTCTGTTCTTGGCTTTCCTATAGGCGCATTATTGGCTATTAGACCTTTCAGAGGAAGGGCTTTAGTCATCACCATATTTAATTCTATGATGGGAATGCCCCCTGTAGTAGTGGGCTTGGTGGTTTATTTAGTGGTTTCAAGGTCGGGCCCCCTTGGTTGGCTTGAAATTTTATATACACCCTATGCCATGATTATAGCTCAAGTAATCTTGATACTACCCATTATTGTTGCATTATCCACTCAAATACTTGAAGAGCTTCACAAAGAATATGAAGAAATATTCAAGATTTTTTCTGTTCCTCCAAGAACAGCTGTTTTCACCTATATTTTTGACAGCAAGGATGCCTTGCTAACTATATTTCTAGCTGGATTTGGTAGGGCAATTTCAGAGGTTGGAGCTGTAATAATTGTAGGTGGGAACATTGATCATGTCACTAGGGTCATGACAACAACCATAGCCTTAGAGACATCTAAAGGAAATTTACCCTTAGCATTGGCCTTAGGAATAATTCTCCTAGGCCTTTCACTCATCGTAAATCTGGTAGCAACCAAAATCAAGTCGACTGCCAATGGTGGGACAAATGGTTAAAAAAAATCAACCCATAATAAGTGTTGATAAACTTAAATTGTTTAGACCTAAAGCCACACACACTATTCTAGAAATAGACCAACTAAATTTAAAAGCTAGTACTATAACTGTCATCCTAGGACCTAATGGTGCTGGAAAAACCTTATTCTTGCATCTCTTACAAGGGCTCATTTTACCAACTGAAGGTAAGATAACCTTTGACAATGAGATTTCTATCAAACCCACTTATTCTGGTATTTCCATGGTCATGCAAAAACCCCAATTTCTAAGGAGAAGCGTGGAAAACAATATAAAGTTCATTCTCAAACTAAGTGATAAATGTTCATACAAGAATCTTTTGGATGTCCTAGAGCGCTTTGGGCTTTCAAAGAAAAGAGGTCTGCTAGCTAACGAATTATCTGGAGGAGAAAAGCAGCGTTTAGCACTAGCTTTAGCTATTTCTAAGGATCCCAAAATTTTACTCCTCGATGAACCAACGGCAAGTGCAGATCCACAAACAACCTTTATGATAGAAAACATACTTGCAGAAGAATCTTCTCTGGGCAGGAAACTAATTCTAGTAACTCATGATATCTCACAAGCTAAACGTCTTGGCCAGGACATCATTTTTATTTATAAAGGTAGAATAATTGAACAGCAAGCCGCAAAACTATTCTTTAAGCAGCCTGAAAAAAAAGAAACTAAACAATTCTTGAGCGGAGAAATCACATTATAAAAACCTTATGGAAAAAAGAAATCATGAATCGCTTTAAGTACCCAATCTATCTCTTATTTATTTTTCTTACACCCTCCCTGATTTTTGGCGGAGAAGTTTTACTACAATCAACAACTTCTACCAATAATTCTGGATTTTATAATCATATCCTACCCATTTTCAAAAATGATACTGGAATTTCAGTCAAGGTTGTAGCGGTTGGAACTGGTCAAGCCATTAGAAACGCTGAAAATTGCGATGCCGATATACTAATTGTACATGCAAAAAAAGCGGAAGAGGAATTTGTTGCAAATGGTGTTGGAATTAAGCGACATGATTTAATGTACAATGATTTTGTGGTTGTTGGACCTGATACAGATCCTGCACAAGTGCGCCAGAGTAAAACTATATCAGAAGCTCTCACTTCCATTTCTAGAGTACAACCTTCCTTCATATCCCGAGGAGACAATAGTGGAACCCATAAAAAAGAATTGGAACTTTGGGGGAAGATCTCAATCCCCATAAAAGATTATTCTGGGAAATGGTATAAGGAAACAGGTTCAGGAATGGGAACTACTCTCAATATCGCAGCAGAATTAGATGCATACACTATCTCGGATAGAGCCACATGGTTAACTTTCAAGAATAAAAAAGCGCTAAAAATCTTGTTTGAAGGAGATCCTCTTCTCTTTAATCAATATGGTGCAGTACTTGTGAATCCTGATCAATGCCCCAAAACAAGAGCAAAGGAAGCCAAAGCCTTCCTAAATTGGCTCTTATCAGACAATGGTCAATTGGAAATAAAAAATTATAAGATGAATGGGGTTCAGCTTTTTTATCCTAATGCTATGAGATAAAATTCTCATACGTTCTTTAACCCGGGCAAAATCCTAGCAACCCTTAATTTTCTTTTCCGATCCGCTCAAACCAAGCCTGTATCATTAATCTTTCTTCATCTTCCATATAAGAAATATTATTTGGAGGCATTGCCCGACTTATTCCAGAATGTATATAAATTTGTTTTGCCTGCTTAATGATGTCACTTTCACTTTCAATAATAAAACCCTTTGGAGGATGAATAAAACCATCCCATAAAGGTTCTCTTGAGTGGCACATTGAGCATCTTGCAGAAACAACATCAAATACTTCCTCTGGGACCCCTGCCACAGTACCAAGTTCTATATTAAGAATATCTTTATCATTCTTCACCACATCTATGTTCAATGATCTGAAAGAAGAAAGACCAATGATCACTAAAAAAATCAATAAACTTACACCCCAGGTCCAGTAAAGCTTCCTACCCTCAGAATGGTAGGTATTAAAAAAATGGCGAATTGAAACTCCCAACAAAAAAACAAGTGGGGCTATTACCCAATTTAATTCGGCAGCAAATGCAAGTGGATAATGATTGGATAGCATAAAGAAAATTACTGGAAGTGTTAGATAATTGTTATGTGTCGATCTTTGCTTTGCAATTACCCCATAAACTGGATCAGGAATTTTCCCCATTCTTAAATCAGCAACAACTATTTTCTGATTGGGAATAATAATAAAAAAAACATTAGCTGTCATTATTGTAGCGGTAAACGCTCCCAAATGAAGAAAAGCCGCTCTACCACTAAAAATAGATGTATAAAACCAGGATAGGAAAAATAAAAAGCAAAAAAGGATGAGCAATAATAAAGTACTATTGTTTCCCAGCTTAGATTTACAAAGAAGGTTATACAAAACCCACCCGATCCAAAGTGAGCCAATTGATAAAGCTATTGCTATATGATTACTTATTTCAGCAATTTCATGATCCACGAGATAAAGGTCTGCCCCCCCGTAATAAACTATTGCCATAAGAGCAAATCCTGACAACCAGGTGGCATAGCTTTCCCATTTGAACCAGATCAAATCCTTTGGTAAATTAGCTGGGGCAATCCCATATTTTTGTATATGGTAAAAACCACCTCCATGAACCTGCCATTCTTCGCCTGTAACACCATTAGGCAAGGCTTGATTTTTCTTTAGCCCTAAATCGAGGGCAATAAAGTAAAAAGAGGTTCCGATCCATGCTATTGCCGTAATACCATGAAGCCAGCGAACAGCAAATTCAATCCAGTCCATTATGATAACAGAAATCATGTGCAATCACCAAAGCTCCAATAGTTAAGATTAACTTCCAAGATATGTTGAATAGCCGAAGGGGGATAAGAGTAAGGGTATATGGTAGTTTCTATGAGAAAAGATCGTAAACTTCACTGGAACTAAGTCATAGAGCAAACCTTGCAGATCATCGACTTTCTTAGATTTGTTCTTTAGATATTTGCCAACATGAAAAACAAGCTCAAAATCTCCCAGGAAGAATTCTTCATTGCTTAGTAAAGTCTCATCGGTTCTTCCATCCGAATTTGTAGTTAATTGTTTAATGAACTTCCTAACTTCCTCTCGAATAGAATATAGTTCTATATTGATACCTTCAGCAGGAAACCCAATTGCAGTATCTAAAACATGTGTAGTTAGTCTGCCTGACACAATACCCTCACTAGAATAAAATAAATGCTTGTCCCTACTATATATTTCCTATTCAACTAAATGAAAGCATTATTTGATCTGGAGTTAAGATAATGAAGTACCCAAGAGACTTACTAGGTTATGGACAAAACTCTCCCAAAGTAGTTTGGCCAAAAAGAGCTAAGATTGCTGTTCAGTTCGTAATAAATTACGAAGAAGGAGGAGAAAATTGTCTTTTACATGGCGATGCGGCTTCGGAAGCGTTTCTTTCTGAAATAGTTGGAGCAGAACCATGGCCCGGAAAGCGCCATTTTAATATGGAAAGCATTTATGACTATGGAGCTAGAAGTGGCTTTTGGCGCTTACACAGGCTGTTTACCGCAGAAAGTATCCCCGTAACCATTTTTGGGGTTGCAACAGCCTTAGCTAAGTCTCCTGTACAAGTGAACGCAATGCGATTGGCGCAATGGGAGATAGCATCACATGGCTTAAAATGGATTGACTACAAGAACTTCTCCAAAAAAAAGGAAAGGACTTTTTTGCAAAAAGCAATAAAAGTCCACACTGCCGCTACTGGATTAGCTCCGAAAGGCTGGTACCTTGGGAGAGGAACCGAAAATACCGTTGCTTTGGCTTCAGAATTTGGTTCCTTCGAATACATATCTGATTCTTATGATGATGACTTACCCTACTGGATAACTTCAAAAAAGTTCCCTCAATTAATTATCCCCTATACCTTAGATGCGAATGACATGAGATTCGCCACCCAGCAAGGATTTAATTCCTGGAGCCAGTTTTTCGATTACTTGAAAGGTACTTTTGATGTTTTCTACAAAGAAGGAGTCGAAGGGTCGCCTAAAATGATGAATATTGGTCTACACTGTCGGTTATCTGGAAGACCAGGGCGGTTAATGGCCTTAAAAGAATTTATTAAATATACTAAGAGCTTTAAAGATGTCTGGTACGCCAGGAGAATAGACATAGCTGAACACTGGAAGAAATATCATCCTCCTTTTGAGAGAAAGATAGATCCCTATCAGATGAGCAAGGGGCAATTTATTAGTGCTTTTGGGAATATTTTCGAGCACAGCCCTTGGATAGCGGAAAAAGCCTATTCAAGAGGATTAAACCCATCTATGAAGTCTCCTGAAGCTCTGCATGGTTTTTTGTGCTTTGAATTTCGAATGGCAAGTGACAAGGAAAAATTGAAAGTGTTGACGTCTCATCCTGATTTAGCATTAGACAACAAAAAGCTTGTCGAAAAATTAACAGCAAGCAGTACCCTTGAACAGAAGGGTGCGGGCTTAACCTCTCTTAGTGACCGCCAGCAAAATGAATTTAATCAACTTAACAATCAGTACAAAGAGAAATTCAAACATCCGTTTATAATTGCTGTGAAAGGAAAAACAAGATCCCAAATACTTCGTCAATTTAAGATTAGATATGAGAACACTAAAGCTGATGAATTTGTGACAGCATGTAGAGAGGTGGAAAAGATAGCTTTTTTTCGCTTGAAAGAACTTTTTTAAAAAATGAAAACTCTAAACCCTAAAAGTCTTAAACAAAAATATTTCTGCGAATATGGAGATATTATTGACACCAGCCAAAAGGTTCCATTTGAAATAAATGATGGTAGGTGCCTCCGCTATAATGATCTAGCAAATCTCGATTTCACTAATGGTCAGGCCGGAATTAGCCTATTTGAATCAGAAAAAATAAGTCTACCTTACAAATTTAACTTTATGGAAAAACATCCCCTTGGAAGTCAGGCATTCATCCCTGTTTTCGGTAGTAAATTTATGGTTATTGTCGCACGAGATAAAAATGGTAAACCCGGGGATCCAGAAGTTTTTATCACTAAACAGGGCCAGGGAGTGAATTATCATAAAAATGTCTGGCACGGAATTCTTGCGCCCATAGAGGATCCTGGGCTCTTTGTTGTTATTGACTGTATAGGTTCAGGAAAGAATCTCGATACAAATACTTTTAAGGACTGGTATTTTATCGAAAAAATCTAGTTTCAAAGCTTTATGTGACGGTTTACATTTTTGTATAGGAGGTATCTGAAAGGTTCATCTCCAAGTGCTTTACATGCTTGAGGACAAAAAGCCCTTAAAGCCATGAAATCTCCTGCTTCAACATCCACCCATTCTCCATTTAGATAATAAGTTCCTCTCCCCTGAAGTATATAAATTGCATGCTCCATGACATGTGTCTCAGGGAACGGGATAGATGAACCTGGCTCAAAAGATACAATATTAACATGCATATCATGTCTTAAATCGGAAGGTTCAACAAAGCGGGTGGTCTTCCATCTAGGGTCATTAGGCATTTCTTGTGGGACAACGGACTGTTCGTTTACTATAAAAGTATCTGGGATGACCGCACTGGCATCTTTTTCATAAACCTTTCTTATCCAATGAAATTTTGTAAGCGAACTAATTTGATTCTTGATTGACCATTTTTTTTCTGGTGGAATATAAGCATACCCCCCTGGCTTCAGGATTTCCCTCTGGTTGTCAATCTCTAGAGATAATTCACCTTCAACCACAAATAGTATGGACTCAACTGATTGATCCGGATCAGGTTTAGTACTACCTCCACCCTCAGATATTTCCATCAAATAATATGAAAAAGTTTCTGTAAATCCTGTTAGAGGTTTAGCAAGCACCCAACAACGGGTGTTAGTCCAGCCAGGAAAGAAACTGGCCACGATGTCCCTTATGCAACCTCGAGGAATAAAAATATAAGCCTCTTTAAAAATAGCTCGATCTGACTTAAAAGTATTTGGTTCCGGCATACCGCCCAAATCAGAAAAATAGTGTATATCTTCGTTCATTAATGCCGCTCCAAATTGATTTAGGCGTCAGTATAACGTAGTATTGCTTTTGTTCAAATTTAAAGTGATGAGGTTAGATTAACGCCTAAAAGAAGCCTTTTTTATGGATGGATTAATGTTCCGAACAGCCTCTCTCATTGCAATAATTATCCCAGATACCAGAATGATAATGATACCCAAAGCACTCAATAAAGTTAAATATTCTCCCCAAATAATTATCCCCCAAAAAACTGAAAGAACTAAGGAGGAATATTCAAATGGTGAGACTAATCCAGCCACACTCAAGCGATAAGCCTGACTTATGAGATAGCCGCCAAAAGCATTAGTGATACCAATAAATGCGATTAAAATCCAGTCAATACCAGTAGGCCAAACCCAAGCTTTTGTTAAGAATTGAAGGGAAGGATGATCTATAATATCAAAGCGCCCGTTGTGCAAAATAAATACTAATATCCCCATATAAGTCAGGAAAGATACTTGGATGTAGAAAGCCATAGTAGATGCTTTTTCCGTTGGGCCTAATTTTCTGGTGAGGATTTGCAGTAAGGAGTAAGAAAAAGCGGCCATCAACGGTAAAAGGGTTTCCCATCGAAAACTAATGCCGAAGGGTTTTACTATCAAAAGAACCCCAATCAATCCTAGTAGTAGTGCAGACCAGCGAAACCAACCAACCTTTTCCTTCAAAAAAACTGCGGCAAAGAACGTGATCAGGAGGGGGGAAATAAAGAATATAGCTGTGACTTCCGCCAGAGGAAGCACCGCAATTCCAGAAAAAAAACATATGTTAGCAACTACAACGCTGGAACCTCTAATGAGGTGAAGTAGCGGTTTCTTTGTCCTTAAATTAGAGTATCCCCCTTCTAAAGGGATGATTATTGCTAAACAAATGGTTAAGGCTACGATTGACCGAAAAAATGTAAGCTCATAAAGTGGATACTTCCCGGTAAACATCTTCATCATGACATCGTTTAGCGAAAAGAAAAAACACGCCCCGATGGCACAAAAAATGCTTATAAGCGGTCTATTCCCCACCCCAGGCATAGGCATGATCTACTCCAAAAATTTTTTTGAACTTTGATGTTTCTATTCTTAAAACACCGCTTACATTAGCGTTAGCCGAAAATTATTTTCCGTCAACAATTTTCTTTATACGGTCAATGGCTTCTTCAATGTTTTCGAGGCTATTAGCGTATGAGAAACGCAAAAAGCCTTCCCCCATTTTTCCAAAGCTAGTACCAGCTATTGTAGCTACACCTGCTATCTCCAAGAAGTCGTCCTGGGCTTTTTGAGAACTTAATCCAGTCTTGATAATGTTAGGAAAGACATAAAAAGCACCTCCGGGTTCCTTACAATATACTCCAGGTAATTCATTTAAGGCACCAATAATAAATTTTCTTCTTTGTTTAAATTCATTCATCATATTATTAACAACGTCCTGTGACCCTTTAAGTGCTGCAATCCCCGCATGTTGGGTCGGTGCGTTAACACAAGAATGATTGTTTACACATAAACGAGTTGCATATTCTAACAGCTGATCAGGCCATACCGAAAATCCTAGCCTCCAACCAGTCATCGCATATGTTTTAGACCAACCGTCCAAAACAATTAACCTGTTCCTTATGCTAGGAAACTCAAGGAGACTAATATGCTTTCGTCCATTGTATAGCATTCTACTATAAATCTCATCCGAAA
>PACC02000071.1 GCA_002699695.2 Paracoccaceae bacterium
GAGTATTGTTTTTAACGCAGCAGAAAACACCTTGACCTTAACATTGGCAAATACTACCGGTTTAACGGCAAATAGCAAAATCCGCATCGCTGGTAATTTCCTTGCTTCTGAAAGTGCCATAGGCAATAGTAATCTTAACGGCAGAGAATTCACAGTATCGAATGTAGTGAACGCTACTACAATTCAAATAAATACAACTGGCCTTGGGTTTCCCGATACTGATTTCACACTGACATCAGGGGTTGCCGCAAATACAGCTCTGAATGTACTTCATTCAAAGTCTACAAATGTTGAGGCATTTTTTGAGGGAGCTGAAAAAGTTTATCAAGATGCTCCTATTAATTTCAGCAGCAAAAAGATTGTTGTTAGAGAAATGGCTACAGCCAAACATAGTTATACAAACAAAGATGTTATAGCTAAAGGAGCAACTGCTGGTATATTCGCGTTTGGGAATGGTAGTTTTGGAGGAGCCAATTCATTGACCACCATGGGGCTTGCGACCGGCGTTTCCACCTCCACTGATTGGGTTGATGAAAAAAATCCCCCTATTAAAGTTAATTATGATACGACAAATCAACGCTTAAGCTTTGTGGTTGATAGAACGGTTCTTGGTACAGGAACAAACAGTAATTTTAATTCATTTACGATTTACGGTTCATCCTTGGCAACAAGTACAAATAATCTTGGAGTCCCTTCAAACAATGATGCTTCTGAAGTTTTAATTCGAGGTGGAGAAGTTTTATATACTGGAACTTTCGTTGCAGACGGCGAGGAAATCCAGCTTAATGATAAAAGATATGGGATTAATGTTAATTATAATAGTGATACAAAAGATTTTACATTTTCTTCCGGAACTACCGGTGAGGCTATTGCTGCCAATGGTGCTTTAGGTGTTACGGAAACCCAAAAGGCATCTAATATTGAGGTGGGCCGATATTTATTATCAACTTCAGATGGGACAGTGGTAGATACGACAGACCATTTCTCTGGAAACAATGACCTAATGGGCGTTGGTAACACCAAATCTGACGCAGTTTTTACTGCTGGTCGAGGCATAGCAGCCACCTCAGCGGAAGTCATTGGTGCTGCAGCAAAAGAAAAATTAACAGAAGTATTTCGTCTATCTAGTATCGGTGGAGAAAATATTTTTAACGTATCAATTAATGGTATCAATGGTATTATTGAAGTTCCAACCGGATTTTATGTTGGTTCTACCCTAGCAGAAGCCCTGCAGGAAAGGATAAATCAGATAGCTGATCCAGTTACGGGTGAAACAGTTGGAGGCGTTACCGTCAAATATGATCCTAATCAAAACAACTTTACTTTTAAAACAGGAACTACAGGTGATACTTCAACTATTAAGGTAAAAGGTACAACCCGTTTGGGTCTAGATGACATTCCTCTTGGTGTTGGAGACGTTCCAAGAATTTTTAATCTTGTGCAAGCCACAAATAGTGATGGAATTGCCCTATACGTCGATTCAGATGGTAATACAGTAGAAACTCCCCCAGAAAACCTTGTGGATGGATATTATCCTCTTTATATTGATGAAGGTGAGTTAACGTTCGATAAAAGTGGTAAACTTCTTAGCCCAAAGAAACAAGTACATTATGAAAAGCAGCAAGAAGGCTTTTCTATTGCTCTAGACATCGATTATGGAGCTTCAACACAGTTTGCCCAACCGTTCTCAGTTCTATCTGTGGACCAAGATGGATTCACATCTGGTAGATTGGATGGTTTAGAAATTGATGCTGCTGGAACTATCCGAGCAAACTATACAAATGGACAAAATAATCCGCTTGGTAAGATAGTTCTCGCTAACTTTAACAACCAAAATGGTCTCAAGCAAATTGGTAATGCAACATACGTTGAAACCGCGGTTTCTGGCTCACCGCAGGTCGGGGAAGCCGGCGCTGAAGGCTTTGGGAATATTTTGTCAGGTTCTCTTGAACGATCAAATGTAGATATTACTGAAGAACTTGTTAATCTGATTACAGCCCAGCGAAACTTCCAAGCATCTGCAAAGGCTATTGAAACCACGACTACCCTAACTCAAACTATTATTAATATTAGAGGATAATAGTCTGAATTTAAACATTAAACTCAGGAGAAGATCATATGGATAGAATGATCCATACAGCTTTAAACACGCTAAACAATCTATATATGAATAGAGCTGTAAAATCTCAAAATCTTTCTAATATTAATGTTCCAGGGTTTCGCAGAGACATGGGAACCACCTTCTCATCAGGTTTTCTTACAGAAGACAAAAGATACGATGCACGGATTTTTGCCTTGCATGAAGGTGCTAATGTTTTTTCTGCTAATCCGGGTAATTTGTCTGAGACAGGGTTGGAAACTGATGTAGCTATTAGAGGCGGTGGGTTTTTCATTATTCAACCTGACACAGGGGGACCTGCTCTATCAAGACGAGGTGATTTCGAAGTATCTAATCAAGGTGAATTAACGGATGGGGCAGGATCAAAAATATTGGATACCAACTTGAGCCCTATTAATATTCCACCCCACCGAAAAATTGTTGTTTCAGAAAATGGAGATCTTTTCATAGAACCCTTGGGTGAGCCCGAAGGCACAAGAGTTCTTGCGGCAACTATAGCTTTGACTAGCGGTTCGGAAGAGCCCCTTCATAAAGATACAGATGGAGAAATAAGACTTGTTGAGGGTGGTATTCCTGGTGCAGATCAAAATGTGGTTCTAGCACAAGGTTTCATTGAAAACAGTAATGTCAATGCTATCGAAGAATTAGTTGATACTTTGGGTCAACAACGGCTTTTTGAAATCAACGTTAAATTTATTGCTCTTTCTGAAAAAATCGATGAGGGCGGTGCCAGCATAATGAACCTTCCTAGATAAGGAAGTCCACTATTGGCATGAGCCTTGCAAAACTCTTTTGAAGGAATTTCAAAAGAGGTAACAAATGTCCAGTAGTTCTATGCACGTAGCAAAAACGGGTTTAAATGCTCAGCAAACCCGTATGCAAATAATTGCAAACAATCTTTCGAATGTAAATACAAGCGGTTTTAAAAGGGATCGAGCAAATTTTGAATCCCTACTTTATCAAATTAAGAGGGCTAGCGGCGAGCAAACTTCTGTCGACACAAATCTCACATCTGCATTTGCAGTTGGTACTGGTGTTAGAGTAAACAACACTCAAAAAGTCTACACCCAAGGTAGCCTAATAAACACCGATAATGCTCTTGATATGGCTATAGATGGTGCTGGGTTTTTCCAAGTTCTTCTGCCTGATGGCAGAATAGGTTTTACTAGAAACGGTGCCTTTACTAGAAACCAAGATGGGGTCTTAACCACCCCGAGCGGTTATGTCTTGCAGCCTGAAATAGCTGTTCCAGAAAGCGTTACACAAATAAATGTCTCATCAGATGGAATTGTTAGCGTTCAAGTGGCTGGCCAGGTAGCTGCAGAAGAAGTGGGTCAGATCACTTTAGCTGACTTTGCCAATCGAACAGGATTACAACCAATAGGTGAGAACTTTGTGGTCGAGACAAACGCCAGTGGGGCAGCTGCTGTTGGAAACCCCAGAGAAGGTGGCTTTGGGAAATTAGTACAAGGTTCTCTCGAAGGTTCCAACGTAAATGTAGTTCAGGAATTAGTAGATATGATAGAGACTCAACGAGCATACGAAGTTGCTTCTAAGTCAATTTCATCTTCTGATGAAATGATGAGATTCATTGCGCAGAATTTATAATCCTGAAATTTATAATCCTGATTTAAGGAATTAAAATGAATAATAGTAAATTAAAAGTACTGAAGCTTGCATTTCCCATGCTTTTACTTTTTTCCTGCTCCACCCATGTTGAGGATAGGGCTTCAATGGAATTTCAACCAATTATCCCAGATACAATGAATTTACCCAATAATCGCGCTTTGTCTGGTGGTATTTATAATGAAGCAAGTGGCGGTCTTTTTGCAACTGATAGAAGAGCATCCCAAGTTGGGGACATTTTAACTGTTGCACTAAGTGAGGATTTTACTGCTTCAAAATCTCAATCGGCTACTAGTGCAAAATCAGACAGTTTTAAAGTAGATTTACCTAACTTGCTCGATCCTGCAGGCGATCAAGCTTTATTAGACAGCGGAGCTGAGACAGCTTTTTCTGGATCTGGATCTGCAGCACAAACAAACTCTTTGCGCGGAGAACTTTCCGTCACAGTTATGAAGGTTTTTTCTAACGGCAATATGGAGATTATGGGGCAAAAGAAACTACATCTAAACAATGGAAATGAGTATGTTCGTTTAAGTGGAATGATACGACCTCAAGATGTATCAGCAAATAATGTTGTAAAATCGAGTAGAATAGCTAACGCACAAATAGCTTATTTAGGTGTCGGGGACATCGCAGATACGGGTCAAAAGGGTTGGCTTAGCAGAGCCTTTTCTAGTATCTCACCCCTATAGTAAGAGGAGTCAAAATGTATAGAAGTGTATTAGTCATACTCGTTTTTTTTCAAGTAATACTTGGCGTATCACTTTGCTACGGCGATCGTTTAAAGGACTTAACCTCGATAGCTGGAATAAGATCAAATCAACTAGTTGGTTATGGAATTGTAGTTGGTCTGAATGGAACCGGTGACGGGAATATTGGGCTGACTCTTCAATCAATGCAATCAATGGTCTCTCGGTTTGGCCTTGTTACCGACACTTCTGGTTTGAATGGTTCCAATACTGCTGCAGTGATGGTTACTGCAGACATGTCTGCTTTTGTAAAGCCAGGTCAAACGCTCGATATTACCGTTTCCACCTTGGGAAAAGCAAATTCCCTTCGTGGTGGTACCCTTCTCATGACACCATTGCTAGGAGCTGATGGAGAAACCTATGCAATAGCCCAAGGTAATCTCGTAGTTGGCGGATTAGGAGTCACAGGACAGGACGGATCCTCAGTGGTAGTCAATATTCCTACTGTAGGGAGAGTACCTAGAGGGGCAACCGTTGAAAAACTTGTGGAGACTCCGTTCCTTCAGTCTGATAATATAATTCTGAACCTACATCAAGGGGATTTTAGTACTTCGTTGGAAGTATCGAACGCCATAAACGAAATTTTCGGCCCAGATGTGGCTATACCTTTAGATGCTTCTTCTATAAAGGTAAGATCCCCAAAAGATCCTTCCCAAAAGGTAGCCTTTGTAAGCCTACTTGAAAATATTGAAGTGGAACCGGCTAGACCAAAAGCTAAAGTCATAGTTAACGCCAGAACTGGAACAATTGTGATAGGCGGTGACGTAAGAGTAACACCAGCTGTCGTAACACATGGCTCCATGACTGTCAGAGTTAATGAGGACCAGAATGTTACTCCAAACAACAATGTTGCTATGAATTCAGATCAAGTAGTTGTCACACCAGGTGATGCTACCGTCACACCAGATACTGAAATAGGGGTAGACGAAGAAGTCGCCAAAGCATTCATTTTCGATCCTGGAGTGGAATTATCTGAGATTGTAGAATCCATCAATGCTGTTGGGGCAAGTGCATCAGACTTGGTAGCAATCTTAGAGGCCCTTCGCGAAGCAGGTTCCTTGAGAGCAGAATTGATCATTATTTAGGTGGAACTTTGTCAATCATTTCAGACATAAAATTACCAGAGCAAAGTGGTTTTTCCTTATTTGAAAGGAATCAAGAGAATTTGGAATTATCACAAGTTGCAGAAGAATTTGAAGCTTTATTCGTTGCGCAAATGCTTAAGCAGGCCCACAAAAGCAAGCTTGCCGAAGGTATATTTGATAGTTCATCACAAAAAACATATCAATCCCTTCTAGATCAAGAATGGAGTAGAACTCTCTCAACAAATGCTAGTTTTGGGATAGCAGAGGCGATTAAATTACAATTTAAAGATTATATGTCCAAATCGGTGAACACACCAGATGTCTAGTCTATTCGATATAGGAAAGAGCGGATTACAGTCCTACCGCCAATCTTTAGCGGTAACAGGACAAAATATCGCTAATATAAATACCGATGGATATAAAAGGCGGGAAGCAGGATTAGAAGAAATCACTGCAAGTCAAGGCGGTATTACAGGAATTGCCAATCAATCAGGATTGGGCGTGAGAGTTGATGCTATTAGACGATCCTTTGATGCCTATTTAATTGATCGCAATCGTAGTGCCACAGCTTACTATGAGGCTGAAAGTTCCTTCCTAAATAAACTTAAAGAATTAGAAGACATGATGCTTCCCTCAGATTCTAATCTGGGAATAGTGATGGGAAGATTCTTTAACTCCCTTCAGGAAGTAGCAGCAGCACCAGGTGATGTAGCTCCTCGAACCGTAGCCCTTGAAATTGGTGATTTAATGGCAGGCACATTTAGATCTACTGCCCAAGTTGTCGAAGAGGTAAAGACCGGTATATTAAAACAAGCAGAAATCGATATTACTTCTATCAACACGCTTAGTACCGAACTAGCAAACATAAATAAAAAACTTCTAGCGGCTAGTGGTTCAAGTAATAATTCCCTGTTAGATAATAGAGATGTAGTCATTGATGAAATCAGCAAGCTTATTGAAGTTACAACTGAATTAGATACTCGTGGAACAGCAACAGTCCGGCTTGGGAAATCACAAAATGGGCCCATTTTAGTAGCTAATACCGTCAACAATCTTATGTCTGTTTCAGAAAATTTAGGATCTTTAGCCTTTTCTATATTTAGTGGAGGAAAAAATACCCCTACCTCTCAAGTGGTTAATGGAAGTTTAAGAGGATTAAGTGACTCCTTTATAATGAGCCACACAACGCTAAATGACTTAGATGAAATGGCCTTTGTTTTCTCTAATACTCTCAATGCACAACATAAGGAAGGATTAGATTTAAAAGGTTCAAAAGGAATAGATCTATTCATTTCTAAGGGCTTTGAAATCAGTCAAGGAATGGCTAATTTAGGTACATTTTCGGCAGAATTGGATATTTTGGATATCCAAAAAGTGGTTCCTAAGAATATAACTTTAAGATTCAATGGCGAAGATGGAATATGGAATGCTCACAGCGAGTTCGGCGAAAATTTGGGATCCGGAACCACTAATATTCAGTTTCCCGGCATGCGTATCAACTTATCCGGAACTCCTCGAAATGGGGATGAGCTCTTTATCTTACCATCAGCTGGTTTTGCAAAAAATCTCCAGTTTTCTCTAAAAAGTGGGGATCAAATAGCCGCAGCAGCAGCAAGCCTTGTTTTTGCTGATACCAAAAATAATTCAAATATAGAATTAATAACTGAAAAATTATCCCCCGATACAACCAATCTCAGCGCAATTGAAAATGTTCTATCAAACTCAATGAGCTCAGTTGGAGCTTCTAATTTTGTTAAGAATGGCGCCATTGCTTTTGTTCCGGCAAATAGTCCCGCAGTAGAAATTGTGAGTCTTACTCAACAATCTCAACTTACCTTCTCCATTCCAGATAAAGAACTTAAAAATGCCTCTACCCTAAAAGTGAGCATTGATGGAGGGGCCACTCATACATTTGATGTTTCTTTCGCTACAAACATGCCTGGCGAAGCAGGCTCATGGCAAGACAGTAAAGACATCTCTGAAAGACTCAACAGTGGAACTATTAAAAATACATCCGGGCAAACTCTTCAAAGCTTAGGAATGCAATCTAGTGGCGGAAGTGGAAATTTAACAATTTCTTTGGCTTCAGGTTCCTTTAACAGTGATCAAAGTCTCCAAGTATTTAGCAGTTCAATTGGTACTTCCCGAGCTAGTATTAAATCAAGAACAACCGCATCTGATTTGCAAATATTTACTAAGGAAGGTCGGCACCTAGCAGGATCGCCTCTTTCTACTGACCAAATCGCAGAGTTTATGACTGTGGGAAATGGTTTTAATAAAGGAGCATCTTATAGAGGAGATTATCTCAATTCTATGGATCAAACTGGTTATCGGGGAATGGAGATCGATCGAAGTAGCATTAATACAAATCAAACTATTTCTCTTGGCGGAGATGGAGCATCATCTCGTATAGTTGCTGGCACTACCTTTTTACCTTTTAGTCCAACCAATGATTGGAACTTAAAGTTAAATGAATCAAAGGAATTGAAAATCCCAGCTGGGTCTTCTGCAAAATATGGGGCAGAACTGATTACAAATAATTTATCTCAAACTGGGATAACTGCATCTGCAGAAACCAGAGTTGAGTTATGGCATGAAGGCAGCGGTGGTACAGTTAAATTTCAACTTGGCTCTAAAAGCAATGATTATGCTGAAATAGAAGCCGTAGTGTCTTCCACGAGCCTATCAGCCCTAGCTGAAAAAATTAATCAATATACCCCTAAGACAGGTGTCACGGCCACTGTTTCCAGTAACAAAGGCAGATTAATTTTGGAAAGTAATGCTGGGGAAGACATAAAATTATTGAATTTCGATTTCGATAATAAGTCTGGGAAAACCTTATCAACCAGATTAACAGACCGCTTTTCAAAACCGATGGGTAACGTGGTATTATTAGGTGGAACCAATGGTGGAACTGCCGGTGTTGCTACCTTTTCAATGTCAGGTTCCTTTACTAATAATCAGACAGCAATTTTCACACTTGAAGGTAGTACCTTTACATACACTGCAAATGGCAACGAAACAGCTGCTCAAGCCAGGGACCGTCTATTAACAAATCCTGGAAGCGGTGAGTTTCAAGGCTCTGCTGGGGAAACACTAAAGGTTATTTCAGCCGGTGTTCTACAAGTGTCAAATAAAGATGGAAAGCATTTATTCAAGATTGAATCGGATGGCACGGGCGCAGGGTTAAAAGTAACTGAAAGTAATCCCGACGGTACTTTTACAGTCGCTGGTTTGGCTGGAAACATCCCTCCGAATTCTGTTACTTCCACAACAACATCAGTTACAGGAACAGCCTTAGATACTGCACGCTACTGTGGCGAACTTCTATTAAGATCGAGTACATCTTTTACCGCTGATATTGCAGGTGTTGCCACAAATAGCAGTGCTGACTCAAGACTTGGGGGGCTGGTAACCATTATACCTAGCACCACCGGTGAAAAAAATTCTGTGACATTTCATTCTATTGATGGAGTTGATACAAATAGCTCTGATCCTAATGGACTAGATGCTGTTGCTGCCGCTGGATCATTCTCACTATCTCTTCCAACAACGGGAACAGGTTCAACAATTTCTGCTACGGTGAATACCAAGGATATTACTGTTCCCTCACCAGACAATGTTGCTAAAGCCATCGTAAAAAATATACGGAGCCAAGGTGCAGTATCCTCTTTATCCGGCGTGTCTGCCATTGGAGGCGTTGCAGGCATTGCTAAATTTGCTATGTCAGGTTCTTTTACAAATGATCAAACTGCTATTTTTAATCTGGAAGGTGGGACATTCACCTATACGGCCAACGGCAGTGAAACTGCTGCACAGGCTAGAGATAGATTATTAACAAATCCTGGAATTGGCGAATTTCAGGGATCCAATGGAGAAGTAATTAGCCTAGATTCACCTGGAAAGCTGTTAGTTTCTGATAAAACTGGGAATCCACTGTTTACTATAGAGTCTGATGGAACAACAACAGGCCTAAAAGTCACGGAAAAATCACCAGATGGAACTTTCACTGTATCGAATTTGTCTGGAAATGTAGCCCCGAATGGATTAACAAATATCACCTCTTCAGTTGCCATGACACTGCCTAACAATGGGGATTCAGTCTCAGTAACTTATGAAGGGAAAATCTATGCAATAACAGTTTCATATGAAAACCCCGAAACAAAAGCCAATCCAGAAATTGACGTTACTGGTGGAGAAGCTGGGAGAATTTCAGCATATTTTGATAAAGATGGTAGGTTGCAAGTAGCTGCAACGGGTGGCACAATATCTGGCGATCAGATTGAAATTAGTGATGCCACAAAGGTTGCCAACAATGTTGATGCGGCCAAGAAATTTGGCCTAAGAACTAATACTACCTATCCAACCAGAACCTTAGTAGGATCCTCCATTACTTTGTCTACTAACGGAGCGGATTATCCAAAAACTTTGAGTACCACACTTAATGGTAGTCCAGTGACGATCACTTTGTCGTATAACGGTACTAATTACTCCTTAAGCTCTTCAAGTGGTTCTTTATCGGCAACCTTTTCTGATACCGGATCTACAACAACTACAAAGACTACCAATAAGATTATCTTAAAATCCTCTTCAAACACAGGAACTTTGACTCTTCCCACAGATTCGAACACGGAATCTCTTGGTTTTAAAGTACTTGATTATAAGTTGGAGCTTTCTGGTCAAAATCTGGATATAACTTCAAAAACAGATAAAGTCATTCAAATAACTGCTTCGGGATCTAGCTTAGCCGAAAATAGGATTAAACTCTCAAATCTTCCTAATGAAGATCTAATCGTTCTCCTTACAGGTTCAGGATCTAGAAAATTGGCTGCTAACTACGACCTGGCTGTACCTAATTCTATCCCGGCTGAAGAAGATTTTACTGTCAAAGTCATGGATGATCTAAGTACTCTTATTGAAATATTTGATACAAATACCGGACATTCTATAGCTACTAGAATATTGGACGGTTCCCGGGCAACAGAAGCAGTTGGTCAAAAACTTCAATTCACAGGAAAAGCGACCAAAGATGACTCTTTTTTCATTTCTCCTAATCTAAATTCTGCTGGTGATGCTCGTAACCTGGATGCTATTCTAGCAAAACAAAATTCGGACGCTTATTCTGCAGGAAGTGGTAGCTTCCAGGAAATATTTTCTCAAATAGTTTCTAAAGTAGGTTCAAGCGTTAATTCAGCTAATTTGTCAAAAGATGCAGCAGACGCCCAAATGAGTGCAACTGCAGAAGCAGAGGCCCAATTCTCAGGCGTCAGCCTAGATACCGAGGCCGCTAATTTAATAGAACAACAACAGGCTTATCAGGCTTCGGCACGCATCTTGCAGACCGCTAGAGAACTTTTTGATACATTACTACAATCAGTTTAAGGTCATAAATGCAAATAAGTCAGAAACTATTTAATCAGCAAGCTATCAATAACTTTGCAAAGTTAGATGCTGAAATACAGAA
>PACC02000016.1 GCA_002699695.2 Paracoccaceae bacterium
ACATTTTGGCCCCAGGTTCTATTTTATTGTAATGCTTCAGCAATTTCTGAAACTTTGGATCTTCCTTGCTTAAAACCATCCTCTTTAACGTTCCTTGAAGTGTTAGTCTGGGATTGTTGGATCTGATTTTGTGGATTTCTTTTTCCGCAAAATAAATAGAAGAATTATTATTTTTAGCTAAATTTTTGGTATGTTCGCTCAAATCACTTAGCAAAAGATAAATCTTTTCAGAATGAAACATTGGAATAACCTTAGTTACCATTGGATATCCATTTTCATCAATGGTCCCAAGAGCTGCCTGTTGATATTTACCTGCAACTATTTCGTTCACATGTTCTGCAATGTCATCAGTAATTTCAGAATATAGAGTATCGTTTTTTTGCATTTCCAATGACCTACAAGCTCTAAAATGGGGGGGGGTCACATAATTAAGTTTACCCACCTTCTAGTGCATTAATAAAGATTTTTAAAACAAATTTCTATAAGAAGATTTTTCTAGAACTTGTCCTATTCTTTTTTCTTCTTCATCGGCATATGAAAAAAATTTACCTAGGATTGATTTTCTTTTTCTTAGTCCGATTAACTTAATATTTTTAACAGCAAACTTTTGAATATCTTCCAAATTTGACTTAGCGGGGACCGCTAAGTGTGGTTCAATGTATTCTCGTTCCAAAGCAGATTTTATTCTCTGAACAGCATCACTTTTAATTTTGGCGATTCTTGATATAGCCGCTCTTTCGATTCGCTTAACCTCGCCAGAGAATTCAATTAATTGATTGTGATTTGGTTCAGGTATTTTTATGCATAACTGGGTTGAGTTTTTGATTCTTTCGACCGTTTTAAATCCAGCTTCCTTTATTATTTTTATCACATTTGGAATGATTTCCTCACGGAAGACGTTAACTATGAAACTGTCTTTGTTCTCCCTAGTTGAGGATTTTCCTTCTTCCATTTTTACAATTTCAGAAAAATCTGTAAGGCGTCTATTCTTCCCTTCGACAACTAGCCTAACTCCGTAAAGAACATTCTTGAAAGCTTCTTTAGATCCAACGACTCCCAAATCTTGAATTAAGAAACTTAGTGTATCTTCAGTTCTGGCCATAGCTGCCAGCGAATAAGAATCCAGCGGACTATCTACATCAATTTTCATCAAAATCTCTTATCTTGCCTGTACTGGGCACCGTATATAGATAAAAAAAGTAAGGATGGAATTAAAAATATAGATGCGCGGGAAAAATATGATAAAAAGTTTTTTTTGCCCAATTTTTGAGCAGATATGATCAACAAATAAACAAAGATCTTGTTTGCATTAATTTTGAAATCTGACATGCTTTTTAATATTTGTGTCAGGAGGCTGCCCTTGGGCGACAAACCTATTTTGAAATCAGGTGGCCAGGTACTGGTCGATTGTCTAATCAAACATAAAGTAGACAAGGCTTTTTGTGTGCCGGGTGAGAGTTATCTGGCAATCTTGGATGGTATATTTGAGAATAAAGGCAAGATAGAACTAGTTAATGCGTGTCATGAGTCAGGTGCTTCAAATATGGCTGAAGCATATGGAAAATTGACTGGAAATCCTGGAATAGCATTTGTCACGAGAGGACCTGGGGCCTGCCATGGTTCAGTAGGTGTGCACATAGCTAAACAAGATAGCACACCGATGATCTTATTTATTGGGCAGGTCCCTAGTAGCGTTTTGGGTCGGGAGGCGTTTCAAGAAATTGATTACCTAAAGATGTTTTCTACAGTATCAAAATGGTGTGATCAGATACCTAATACAGAAAGTATAGAGGAGTATGTTAATAGAGCGTTTGAAGTTGCACTATCAGGTCGGCAGGGCCCTGTCGTGTTAGCTTTACCGGAAGACGTGTTGGGTAACCAAGTTGCTCCAAAAAATATTAAGCCACATCCAATATCTAAACGAACCTTTGTCACAGGAGATGTATTAAGGATCAAGGAACTTATCAGTCAGGCAGATAAGCCAATCATTTTGTTAGGAGGTTCCGACTGGTCAAAGGAATCGCGCAGAGGCATACAAACTTTTTCAGAGAATAATTTTATTCCCGTAGTAACTAGTTTTAGGAGACAAGATCGGATAGATAATCGTTCTAAGAACTTTGTTGGCACACTTGGAACTTCCGTCTCTCCTAAGCTTTTATTAGCCTTTCAGGAAACTGATTTGATCTTAGTGATTGGTGCTAGGCTGAGTGATATGACGACAAATCACTATCAGTTGTTTGGAGCAGAAAAACCCGGTGCAAAAATAGTTCACATTTATCCAGACAAAAGTGAGATCGGTAGGGTCTTTCCGGTAGAATTAGGCATAATTGCTGACACGGGTGAGGCGGTTCAACAACTAGAAAAATGCTCATGGTTTAATGATTCCAAATGGGGTCTGTGGCTTGCAAAACTTCGAACAGAGTATCAAGAAGACACGGAGTTGTTTGAAACAAAAAAACATTCTATTCTGGCGCGCATTTGCTCCAAATTAAATGATTATCTTTCTGAAAGCTCCATTATCACGCTAGATGCTGGTAATCATACTGGATGGCCACAAAGATTTATCAAATTTCATGAGAAGTGTCTGCAAATTGGAACCACATGTGGTTCCATGGGATATGCTATTCCGGCAGCTATAGCTGCATCATTAGTTTTTCCTAGAAAACAAGTAATATCTTTTGTAGGTGATGGTGGGTTTCTCATGTCAGGTCTCGAAATATCAACGGCTAGTCAACAAGGGCTAAGCATGGTCATAGTGATAATCAACAATGCCTCTTACGGCACTATTAGGATGCATCAGGAATTAAAATATCCTAATAGGGTAATCGGTACGGATATAAAGAATCCTGATTTTGTTTCTTTGGTAAGGTCCATGGGAGCGTATGCAGAAAGAGTTACTACTCCAGATGAATTTTTTAATGTATTTGAGCAAGTTATAAAGCTTAGACAGGTTTCTGTGATTGAGTTAGTTGTACCAAAAGAAAATATATCGTCTAGACTTGAACTTAAGGACATTTTGAAGTTTAAGCAGTAGTATTAAGTTTTTATTTCGTTTAAATTAGTGGGTGAAATTATTTAGATTTTGGAAGATTTTCATTCGCAACTATGCGCATTGGCGGTGTTAATTGAATATGTAGGCTGTCTCACGATAACTTGTCGCCTATCTGTTCGTTCTTATGGTGAAAAGTTTCTTTATTAAAGAGAACTATTTTATTTGACTTGGGAGTTAATTCCATAATGAGATCCATACAGCTAAGCAAAAAAATGTCGAATATAAAACCATCAGCGACAGTGATGCTGGGCCAAAAAGCGCGTGATTTGAGCGCACAAGGGAAAGACATTATACAGTTAGGAGAGGGCGAACCAGATTTTAATACCCCTGATTTTATAATTGAAGCAGCATTTAACGCTGCCAGGCAGGGGGCTACCAAATATACTTCCGTTTCTGGGACTAAGGAATTAAGAGACCAGGTGGTAAAAAAGTTTCAAAATGATAATGGAATAATCTATCAAAATGAAGAGATAGTAATTGGTAATGGGGCCAAGCAACTTATTTTTAATGCGCTTTTAGTTTCCTTGAATCCAGGCGATCAGGTAATAATCCCTGCTCCTTATTGGGTGAGCTATCCCCAAATGGTTAAGATAGCAGACGGCGAACCAATAATTGTGACATGTAATCAGGCTCAGAACTTCAAAATTACTCCGGAATTAATTGAAAATTCTCTGTCGACTAAAACAAGGTGGATTCTTTTGAATTCCCCAGGAAACCCGACAGGTGCAGTTTATAACAAGGACGAGCTGTCAGCTATTGCTGAAGTACTAAGGAAAAATCCCCATGTTGGTATAATGTGTGACGATATCTATGAAAAAGTCATATTTGAAGATCAAGAGTTTTATACCATGGCTCAAGTTGCCCCAGATCTATCAGATAAAATTCTGACAGTAAATGGAGTTTCCAAAGCCTATGCGATGACGGGTTGGCGCATTGGTTATGCTGGAGGACACAAAGACCTCATAGCCTCAATGATAAAACTGCAAGGACAGTCGACCACCAATGCGTCTTCCATTGGTCAAGCAGCAGCATTAGAGGCACTCAGGGGTAACCAACAGTTTTTAGAAGAGTGGAAACTATTATATGAAAAAAGAAGAGATTTAATTTCATCCAGACTGAGTGGAATATTTCCCAGTGAATTGTCTAAGCCACAAGGGGCATTTTATTATTTTTTGAGTTGCAAGAATTTTTTGGGGACCACAATGGGAGACGGAAGAAACATAAAGGATGATTTTGATTTCTGTGATTATTTGCTTGAGGATTTCGGAGTTGCTGTTGTTCCAGGATCGGAATTTGGTTGTGCTGGTTATTTCAGATTATGTTTTGCTAAATCAGAAGAAAAGCTTATCGATGCTTGTCGAAGAATCATTGATGCTGTGATGGCACTGAAAAATATTAATTGAGAAACCTTAGAATGCTAAATGAACGATTAGATTTAAAAAAAAGGATCCTTAGATTAAAGCATTTTAGTTTCCTAAAAACTTAGTGGTAATTCCGCGTTTGAAAGAATCCAAAGATTTTTCAAAATCCTCGCTTCTAAAGGTGAGGAGGAATTGATCTAAATCTTGATTAGTTGAAACTATTGCTAAGGCATTAGCATAAGAATTGATGCTTTGTTTGCAAATCTTCAGAGATAAGGGTGGCATAGATGCTGCGATCTGACCTAATTCTAGGGAACGCCTTCTAACATCTGATTCAGAAGATACTTCATCAACCAAACCCCAATGCAGTGCTTTTTCTGAAGGAGTCTTCTGGGCAAGCATAATTAACTGTTTTGCTTTTGCTGGCCCAACCAGGTTTGTAATTCTAGGTACGGCGCCCCAACTCATGTTAAGAGCTCTTTCAACTTCAGGAACGTATATAGTGCTGTCTGGGCTCACAATTCTTAGATCTGTTGACACAGCTAAGGCTAAACCACCCCCTACGCACCAACCATTAATACCGGAAATTGTTAACGGAGATAAATTCTCCCAAGCGAGACACATTTTCCCCCCAGCAGCTAGGATCATCCTTTGTTCATTTAGATTGGCAGATCTTACTTCTTTAAGCTCTTTGTCGCTTAAATCAAAACCCATGCAGAAATTGTCTTGCCGTCCTAAGAGAATTATTGCTAATAGGTCTTTTTGGTCATTTAAAATTTCTGCCGTTTTTGTTAGTTCTCTAATTAACTCTAAGTTTAGTAAATTGCTCGAATGACCTCTATCAAATGTGACAAAAGCTATATTTTGGTTTTGGTCGATAGAGACAAACTTCATAGGACAGTCCGACATAAATAGCAAAGAATCAAAACTAATAGTGATTACAATATTGTGTCATTAGAAAGAAAACAAATTAATGTTAATTTTTTTGAGACCTACTAGTCGAATGAAGTTATTCTTGGATTTAGCCACTGGTGCAATTCATTATTCAATAATGTGAAGTAACGGACAAAACTTTAACTACATTCTCAATTTGTTATCCCTCTCAATCTCTCCGATCTTCTTCTCAGTAGTTCCACAACGGTTAACAAAATGATGGAGATGATAACAAGAAGAGTAGCTACAGCAAGAATAGTTGGGCTAATTTGTTCTCTAATTCCTGAAAACATTTGTCTTGGAATAGTTCTTTGCCTAACATCAGCAAGTTGTAGAACCACGACAACTTCGTCGAAAGAAGTTATAAAAGCAAATAAGGCGCCTGAAACTACTCCAGGCAAGATCAGAGGCATTTGAACTTTGAAGAAAGTTTTAAAAGGTCCAGCTCCAAGGCTTCCAGCGGCGCGAGTTAAACTTTTATCAAAACCAACCAAAGTTGCTGTCACTGTTATAATGACATAAGGGGTTCCAAGTACTGCATGCGCTACTATTACACCAATATAAGTTTTTGCTATCCCTATATCCGAAAAGAAAAAAAATAGACCGGAAGCTATGATAACCAAAGGAACTACCATTGGAGAGATCAGCAATGCCATAATGGGGCGCCGATAAGGCATTTCGCTTCTTGATAAGCCAATGGCCGCGAGTGTTCCAATGGATGTAGCTAGTAATGTTGCAAATATCCCAATGATGAAACTATTTCTGATAGACCTTATCCATTGGGAATTTACCCAGAGATCTGACCACCATCCTGTGATAGCCTCTGGATTAACCATACCATTGTAAAGAATATCTTTATACCATCTAAGAGAGTATGCCTCTGGATCAAAAGCAAGCATTCCTTGAGTAAAACTAAAGTAAGGTTCCGTATTAAAACTTAGTGGAAATACTAAGAGAATGGGTGTTATGAGAAATAGAAAAATTAGTCCACAGATAAATCTAAAGGTATAAAACCAGAGTACCTCGCTCGCTGTTGAATATGGGGGCTGACCCAAACGATAGTGACCTGATGATAGCCAAAGACTGATCTTTCCTAAAATCCAACCCAAAATCCCTAAAATTATGGCATAAGCAAGTCCGAAATAGAATAAGCCCCCAAAAAACATTAAGGTTGCACAGAAAACTGATGACAGAAGACGGGATTTAGTTGTTTTGATACATATGAGTGCTAGTAAACCAAAAATGATTGACCCTGAAATAGCGTACCATAGCATCAATTCTTTCTGACCTGTTGCAGTCAAAAAGCCTACTACTAAACCAAGTAACGCTGGCCAGAACAGATTAAACCACATTGGAGGCTTTGGAGGGATATATTCAAAAGGTTTATGCACCATCTTCTATCCCAATTTCATATTATCAATTCCAACTACGCGATCGTAGATCCAGTAAAGGAATAGTACAATAACCAGTAGTACGCCTCCCATGGCTGCTGCGAGAGACCAGTTCAATGATTTTCGCATATGGTAATCGATGAAATTAGAAATCATGGTTCCATCTTGCCCACCTATAAGTGCCGGGGTAATATAAAAGCTTATTGCGAGTATAAAAACTAGTATGGCTCCAGCTCCAATACCAGGGATTGTTTGAGGAAAATATATTCGCCAGAAAGCCGTCCAGCTAGTAGCGCCCATTGATTTAGCTGCTCTCACATAGGAAGGAGATATTGTTTTCATTACAGAATATATTGGGAGTATCATGAATGGCAACAGAATGTGTGTCATTGAGATTAAAGTTCCTGCCTTATTATAAATCAGAGTAAATCTGTCTTCATCTGTGGCTATTCCAAAAACTACGAACATGTCATTCAATACACCTTGACCTTGTAGCATAGCTATCCATGCAGTCGTTCTAACCAGTAGAGAAGTCCAAAAAGGAAGTAAAACTAAAATAAGTAATAAATTTGATATTCTAATGGGTAGACTAGCTAGTAAGAAAGCAACTGGATAACCCAAGATTAAACCAGCAATTACCACAATTAATGAGATTTCCAAGGTTCGAACGAATAACCTAACGTGGATGCGCCTTTCTTCAGGTTTTTGGACTATAGTACCGTCAGCGGTGTATTTCATGTCTAGTGCAGATGCCAAAAAAACTGGTGTCAGAGAATGGGATGTGACTTTCATGGCACGCCAAGTATCTAAATTTCCCCACTTTTTCTTCACCTGAATTAGAGATTCCTTGAATGGGAATTCCAACTTTTTTGCTTTTCTTGCGGAACTTGTGAATAAGGAGCGCGATCCAGACAACTCCCTATTCATGCGACTAGCTACCTTGCCAATATTCTTACTTTTCTTTAATGCAACTAAGTCTAATACTAGGGCTTCAAACATTTCTTCAGTAGGTTCGGTCTTTCCATCCCATTCTGCAAGCATAGGGGTAAGATTAATCATATATTTTTCAAAAGTGTCGTTGTATACTCCGCGTGTCAAAAAAACTAGAATTGGAAATACAAATCCCAATGAGATTAGTAGTAGCAAGGGAGTAACCAAGCCAAAAGCTCTCAAACGACTTTTGAACAAAGATTTGGCAAGTTTTTTCTTTAGAGGGATACCGTCATTTGTTAACATTTCGTCATTGCTATTATTTTGGGATGCTAACATTTGGTAGCCTATGGCTGGTTTCCAGCATTAAAAATTTTGTCAAATAGGGGGAATTCCCCCCCTATTTTCTTTTTATATTTGGTAGAACTTACTTAGCTAACCAAGCATTAAATCTTTCATTCAATTCCTCGCCATTGTCGGCCCAGAACATGAAATCATTTTGAAGAGCATTCTTGAGGGCTGCTTCAGTGGTAGGCATATGGTCAACCATATTGATTGATGAATCACTGTGATAAGTTCCAATCATAGGAATGGATGAGTTCCGAACTGGTCCATAATTTATCCAGCTGGCCTGATCCGCTAATCGCTTAGTATCTGTTGAGAAACGGATAAAGTCTAGGGCTGCTTCCTTATTTTTGCTACCTTTTGGTATTACAAAAAGATCTAGGTCATAGACTTGACCATCCCATACCAAACCAAAAGGTTGGCCTTCTGCGGCTATAGCATTGAAAATTCTTCCATTCCACACAATTGTCATTGTTACTTCGCCGTCAGCTAGTAATTGCGGTGGCTGCGCTCCAGCTTCCCACCAAACCACATGATCTTTTATTGTGTCTAGTTTTGCAAATGCTCTATCTACACCTGCAGGTGTATTTAGTAAGTCATACACTTCAGATGCAGGAACACCGTCACCCATCAAAGCCATTTCTAACATAGCTTTACCTAGTTTACGCATACCTCTTTTGCCAGGAAATTTTTCGACATCAAAAAAATCAGCCATAGTAGTAGGTGCTGTATCAAACTTTGTTTTGTCATATGCATATATTGTAGACCAAACAATGTTACCAACGGCGCACTCTTGCAATGCCCCATCCATGAAGTCATCAGTTGCAGGTGTTCCATCTGGTGCAGCAGGAAGAGTTGAAGGATCGATTACTTCTAATATTCCTTCATCACAACCTTGCAAAGCATCTGAAAGTTCCACGTCAACCACGTCCCAAGTAACATTACCTGATTCAACTTGGGCTTTAACTTCTGCTAATCCCCCGCTGTAATCTTCGGACACAACAGTGTTTCCAGTCTTCTTTGCCCATGGTTTATGATATGCTTCAACTTGGGATTTGGTGTAAGCACCGCCCCAAGATACTACGGTAATAGATCCCGCAGTTGCAACAGTTGCGACCACTAAGGCACTTACTGTCACGGCAATTAAATTTAAAAATTTCATGATTTTCTCCCATTTTCAATAATTCGACTAAGCTCTATTCGCTCGGACGCACGAGAATCGGATTATATATAACTATTCGCCCAAGGTATCAAGTGCCCTGCAATCATTAATTAACCAACTCACTTTAGTTTTTTGACCAATTTTCAAATTCATGACCTTTGATGAGTTGGGAACTTTGACGATGAAATCCTGATCACCTTCCACTAACATGCGGCATCTAATGTGATCACCTATATAAATAAGCTCCAATATTTCAGCCTCTGAAGTATTTTCACTTTTTACTCCAACATTAATTCTTTCTGGTCTTATTGATAGAGTTGTTTTGGATCCAATCTCACCACAATTAACTTTTTTGCCTTTAATTATATTTCCTCTGGATGTTCTTGCTGAAACTATTGAATTCTTAATTTCGATCACCTCTGCAAAAATTTTGTTATTTTCTCCAATGAATTGGGCGACAAACGCATTTTTGGGCCTTTCGTATAGATCTGGAGGTGTGGCCAACTGTTGAATAATACCATCGTTAAATACTGCTACCCTGTCAGACATAGTTAAGGCCTCAGATTGATCGTGAGTCACATAAACTACTGTAACACCCAACCGTTCATGTAGGTGTTTGATTTCATACTGCATGTGTTCGCGGAGTTGTTTATCTAGAGCACCGAGAGGTTCGTCCATTAGGACTAAGTCGGGTTCGAAAACCAATGATCGAGCAAGTGCTATCCGTTGCTGCTGACCTCCGGATAATTGTGCAGGTCGTCGGTTTCCAAATTCACTCATTTGTACCATATCAAGGGCCCACTGAACTTTATCTTCACGGGTGGTCTTGGTCAGACCTCTGACCTCCAGTGGAAAAGACAAGTTTTCTGAAACGGTCATATGCGGGAACAGTGCATAATTCTGAAACACCATCCCGATTCCTCTTTTATGGGGTGGAATATTATTAATAGGATTTCCATTTAACGAGATAATTCCATGAGTGGCAGTTTCAAAGCCTGCAAGCATCATCAAGCACGTCGTTTTTCCAGAACCAGATGGTCCTAACATGGTTAAGAACTCACCTTTAGGGATATCTAGATTGAGGTCCTTAACAACTAGGACTTCACCATCATAGCTTTTTTGTACATTTTGAAATCTTACAAATGAATTGCTTCCCATATTCAAATTCACTTTGACCTAATTTATTGTTAACAAGGATCCAACCTACCTTAGCTACTAGGATAATTCAAACCTTTATATTTCTGGAGAAACATAAGCAATTTTATTTGGTGGATTTTTATCTGAATCTGAGAGATAAATAGGGTAATTTTACAAGCTACATCAGTTGACGGTAATTATTCACGAACTAATAGATTGTGTAAGACTATTGTGGAGTTTCCTTTTTAAGAAGTATTAGTGAAGGTTTTTTTCATGGTTGATCAGTTATATTTGGGCATAGATATTGGAACTTACGAGTCAAAGGGAGTTTTGACTGATTGTAAAGGTAGTGTTTATTGCCAAGCAGCCGTTAAACATGAATTGTGTATTCCCAAGCCTGGCTGGGCGGAGCATGATCCACTAGATGTTTGGTGGGGTGATTTCATTAAAATTACAAAAATGCTTCTCAGCCAAAGAGATGTTTCATCAAAAAAAATTGCAAGCATAGCAATTAGTGCTATTGGACCTTGCATGCTTCCAATAGATCAGGATGCTAACCCATTATACTCAGGGGTCTTGTATGGCGTTGATACAAGAGCAAGTGAAGAGATAAATTATTTAAATGACCTAATTGGTAAAGATAGTATTTTTGATTTTGGTGGAAATGTTTTGACCTCTCAATCAATTGGGCCAAAGATTTTGTGGTTAAAGAAGCAACACCCTACAATTTTTGAAAAAGCTAATAAGATTGTTACTTCTACGACATTCATTGTTCAAAAACTCACTGGGAAGTGTGTCATGGACCATTATACTGCTTCAAATTTTTCTCCTTTCTATGATAAAACCAAATTACAATGGAATGATGATCTGGCTCCAGGAATTATCGACGTTCGGAAGTTACCAGAATTAAAATGGACTTCGGAGATAGCAGGTTACATTACGGAACAAGCTTCACAGGAAACAGGTTTGCTGTCGGGAGTTCCAGTGACCGTTGGAACTGTTGATGCAGCTGCTGAGGCACTCAGTGTTGGGGTTCAAAAGCCTGGTGACATTATGATAATGTATGGTTCAACTATGTTTTTCATCGCTCTTACCGCTAACAATCAATCAAATCAATCTTTATGGTCTGCTCCGTGGTTGTTTGAAAACGAGTATTCTTTAATGGCTGGTACATCAACTAGTGGTACCATCACTCAATGGTTTCGACAGGAATTTGCTCGCGATTTGGAGGAATCTGCAGCTTTTGAAGAATTGACAAAATTAGCTAAAAATAGTCCTATTGGATCAAAGAACTTAATAACGTTGCCTTATTTTTCTGGTGAGAGAACCCCTATCCAAAATCCTAAAGCGTCTGGGGTTCTTTTTGGATTAAACCTTACTCACACAAGAGAAGATATTTATAGATCTCTATTAGAGGGCATAAGTTATGGTGCAAATCATATCATTGAAACTTTTGTTTCTTCTGGATTTGAGCCAAAAAATCTTTTTGCCGTCGGAGGGGGAGTTAAAAACGAGATCTGGATTGACTCAGTTTCAAATATATCAGGTTTTGATCAAATCTTGAAATCAAAAACTATTGGAGCAGCATATGGCAATGCTTTTTTGGGGGCGCTCTCATTGGGTCATGTTGAAAGAAATGACATAGACAGTTGGAATCGAACTTCAAGAATTATCAAGGCAAGGTTTAATCCAATTTACTCTAAACAGTACGAATTGTTCAAAGCTTTATATAAAAGCACAGCCCATTTAATGGGGTAATATTACTCGAAAAGATTCAGCCCAGATATATCAAAATGAAAGAATAACGAATTAATTTTGCTTTATTTTTAGTTGAAATTATACCATTCTCCACTTGTTCTATTTTATTTTTCTGTTTGATAAAATATGCGAATTAGATTTTAGTCAGAAGTAAGAATTTCGGTGAATTAAGTGGCAGAAGTAGAAGTAATTAATTCAGATATCTTGACAGAAGTTTCTAAAGAATCTTTTGGTGGAGTTTCTTGCATAAAATTGAGTTTCGAAAAAAATGAACCAAGATTCATGGATTTCCAATTAAATGGATCAAAGAAAAAATATGAAATGGCACTGAATTTGATAGGAGAAATTGTAAAAGTTTTTGCTTGGGATCCAGATGGCGAACCAGGCAAATGGTCTTCGAGAAGTTGGTTTATGGATGTTATCCCTATCACCATTATGAAAGGGTCATGCAAAGTTTGTGGTGTTACAGATGATTTACTTACCTATAGCGAGGATTTTGGTAAAAGCTGGATGCATTATGACTGCAAATTCCCAAGCTGAATAGAGATTTTTACTTATATGATTTTAAAAATTAAAGAATTACCTCGGATATAGTTTTTGGGTGATCTGTTAAGGCTTCATATCCATCCGGTGTGATTATAAAACTATCGCCAATTTGAGCACGGAAATTTGGAGCTGATACTGAACCGTCTACTGCGAAAACCATTCCTGGCTGTATGACAGTTTCATCACCAGTAACTAAACTGGGCGATTCAAGGAAACTAAAGCCTGTAGAGCGGCCACATCGAAATGGGTATTCATACCCGGCTTCTTTGATAACTTTTGCATAGGCAGCATGGATGCTTTGGGCTGTGACACCTGGACGTAGGGCTTCCAGTGCAGCTTTCTGGCTTTCAATAGCCACCTGATAAATATCAGCCTGAGATTTGTCAGCAATTTCATTTATCCAAAATGTGCGGTCAAAACCCAATTTAAATCGATTAAAGTTTGTCATCCCGCAGAAACATAGAAAAACTGGCTCACCTCTTTTCATGATGCGGTTTGTTGCACGGTGATGGGTTTTAGTTATTTCTTTTCCAGACGCCATGATCTGAAGAAAATGGATGTTCGGCGACATTTGGTCATCCTTGTAATAGTTTCTTAACAGATCAGCAGCTTTCCGTGTTCCAGCTTCGCTAGTAGCTAGTGCAACCTCATACTCAGCCACACCATCCTTTATAGCTAACCGGCCCGCAGTCATCATAGCATTTGCAACTTGTCCCGCGTGGCGTGCGATTTGAAGTTCTTCACTAGATTTGATCATACGCATATTTGAAAGTATGGGTGTAACATCAGAGAAAGCCTCAACATTGCATATTTGGTTTAGATATACTTGCACTGGTGGTGGAATATGATCAGTTTCTATAGCAATTTTACTTATTCCTTTAAGAGTAGCAGGTAATTCTTCACGCCATTCATTGCCTGAACCATCATTCCATACTGAAATTCTATCAACTTTCGCTAAGGCTTGGGCTGAGTTTTCATCAATTGCAGGAGTAATTAGTGATGTTTTCCCGTTGCTGAAGACTATTAGGATTGTAGGACGTCCGAATTCCATATGTAAGTAGTCATGATAACCGGTGAGATAATAAATATTATCTTGGTCAGTAATTATTGCGACTTCAATTTTTTTCTCACCTAAGGCTTGTTGCAGTCGTAACATTCTTTTAGCAAACATTTCTTGTTTCCTTTGATCAGTTAACTGTGTTTTCAATTGGATGTTGGATTTAGCATGATTTTTTAATCCTCTATCTATTGGTGAAGAAGTTCCACCGAATTCATTAGCTATTTTTTTTTGAAATATATTTAATATGTAGCTTCTTTATTGATTTCTTGTCTGAATTCATTTTTGGTTCGTTTAATTTTTTTGGCAAGTTATAATCCTTGATCGGTAGTGCAACTTTAGGAAGGATTCTTAGTACCATAGTATTTTGGATATTAGATTTGAATATGGTTGATAAAGGACTGAAATTATGCTGCAGTTGTTGTGGGAAAAGTAAGGAAGAAGTTAAAAACCTTTTTTATGGTAAAGGAGCCCTAATTCGTGATCAGTGTGTTGAAATTGCTTTTGATGCCAATACCAAGAAACTTATAGAAAATCATTTGTTAAAAAAAGGATGATTCATTCTTCCGCTAACTGTATCATTTTACAAAGCAAGATTATTTGGTTATTTGTAATGTTAAACTTGTAATAACTCCCATAGTGAAGGATTAACAATCTTATTAGATTACCGGGGTGTACTCTGGGTTAAATTGTTTCTTAAGGTTAAAAATTATTATGCATAAACTATTATATTTTTTATTTTTTTTTCTTAT
>PACC02000078.1 GCA_002699695.2 Paracoccaceae bacterium
GGCTGTTAGTAAGGATGGAAGCATTCTTTTGTTGACTGACGAAAGGGAAGGTGGTCTTTACAGGTTATTCAGAGAATAACCTTTAAGACATTAACTTCATGCAAAACCAAAAATCAATCTTCCTAGACAGGAAGTCACCTCCGCATATGGTTTCCCTTATTTTACTTTCAGGAATAGGGGCACTTAGCATGAGTATTTTCCTACCTGCAATGTTGGAAATGTCTAAAAACTTTAACACTAGTTATACTTTGATTCAGCTCTCAATCTCTCTTTATCTCGTTTTCACCGCACTAATTCAACTGGTTGCGGGTCCTATATCGGATCGGTTTGGAAGAAGGTCGGTAACTATATTTTCATTAGTAATATTTACGTTTGCATCACTAGGCTGCTACTACGCGCAATCCTTAGAAATATTTCTTTTTTTCAGATTGCTACAAGGTACAGTTGCAGCAGGCTTTCTCATGAGTCGAGCTGTTATCAGAGATATTTCGACAGATGAGCATGAATCTGCATCGCTAATTGGTTATGTTGCTATGGGAATGGCCTTAATACCTCTATTTGCCCCTATGATAGGAGGAATAATTGATACCACCTTTGGTTGGCGTTTTATTTTTGTTTTCATGGCCATTATAGGATTTACTTTACTAATAATTTTATTTTTTGATCAGGGGGAAACTAAAAGATTTGATAAATTTAACCCCTCTATCTCTTTAAAGGCACACCTTATCTTATTTAAATCAAGAAAGTTCTGGGGTTATTCAATGACTTTGGCTTTTTCTTCGGGTTGTTTCTTTTCTTTTTTGGGAGGTGCTTCCTATGTGGCATCAGAAGTTCATAGCCTTAATAGCATTGTTGCTGGCCTATTCATTGGGTTTCCCGCAATAGGTTACTTTACAGGAAATTATATTTCCGGAAAATATTCAAAGCAAAAGGGAACTTCATTTATGATAAAGTTTGGTTGTCTTAATATTATTTTTGGAATGTCGTTATCTTTCATCCTTGGATTAATTTTCTCTCCAAATCCATATATATTTTTCGGATTATGCACTTTTGTTGGCTCAGGCTGTGGCCTAATCATTCCAAATGCAACTGCAGGGATATTATCGGTTAATGTGAATCTATCAGGAACTGCTGGTGGTGTTGGAAATGCCATTATGATTGGGGTCGGTGCAGCGTTAGCGACTATTTCCAGTGCAGTTTTAGAAGGCGGGGATAGTTCGGCTCCATTGCAACTGGTAATGCTTGTCTCAAGCATTTTAGCCATTGTTTTTTTTCATCTCTTGTTAAATCGTAAAGACAGTTAGGCAATTTCATGTCTTTTATAGCTTGGTTGTAGGATTAATTGTAAGTATTAGATTTTCTATCTATTCTACAGCTATAAAATAAGGAAAATCATTAAGAAAAAATACTTAATGGATCGCCTAAAACATCAAAATTTGGTCTAATACCTAATCCTGGTGCCTTTGAGCAGAACATATAACCATTATCAATGGTGGGCTGGCCTACTGCGGTTACAACTTGTGTATATTCATGAAAGGCAGAAGACTGAAAATGAAATTCTCTTGGTGTTGAGTGGGCCAGATGAGCTATAGCTGCATCTACTATTTGGCTACCCCAAGTATCTTCTATAGTTAACGAAATACCTAAAGAAACACAAACATCTCTAATTAATTTTGCTTTAGATAACCCCCCAAGCCTTCCAATTTTTAAATTAATTACATCAACAGATTGATCATTCCAAGCCTTTAGAACTGACTGAAGATCAATCATGCACTCATCAAGAATAAAAGGAAGATTTGACCTATGTCGCACAACACTACATTCTTCATATGTAGGGCAGGGTTGTTCAATATAAATGTCTAAATCCGAAACAGCCTTAACAACTCTAATAGCATCATGTTGTCGCCATCCACAATTGGCATCTGCCCCTAAAACATTACCTGTTCTAAGATTCTCTGCAACGGACCTAATTCGTCTTATATCTACGGATGGCTCTGCTCCTACTTTCATTTGAAATTGAGTAAAACCTTGTTCCTGATAGTCAACAACTTTTTGTTGCATTATTTCAGGAACATCCCTTGAAATAACTTTAAAGAGTTTAATTTTTTTTTGCAACATGCCGCCTAACAATGCAAATATTGGTTGGTTGGTAGCTTTACCTAGTATGTCCCAGCATGCGATATCTAGGGCAGATTTGACATATGGATGTCCCTTAAGGGTATTATCCATTATAGAATTAATTTCATTGATATTTTCGGGATCTTTACCAATTAGGACTCCTGCAATTTTTGCAATACCTGTCCTTGCACCCTCAGCATATGCCGGCAAGTATGCGGGACCCAAGGGACAAACCTCTCCATAACCTTTAATGCCCTTTGATGTTTCTATTTCAATAATCGTACTGTCAAAAGATCTAAAGCTCTGATTTGACCACGAATAATGGCCTTCTTTCATAGTAAGCTCTACTTGATAAACTTTTATACCTGTAATCTTATTTAGTTCTTTCATATCTAACTCTCAGAAATTTATGGACGATGTATCGATAAACCAACACTAACTTGATTCAATTTAAAACAAAATGAATTTGATACCATGGCACTTAAGATGGATAGCCAACTTATTTATTAACTATGAGGGTATTGATTATATATTATTGAAAAAAGTAGAGGCATTTCTAAACTTATTTAAACCTATACTTCACTAGAAGTATGCATCATACTAACAAATTCTTTAAGGAAAGGTTAGTTTAAAGTTTGTCTTTTTTCTTCAAATTTAAGTATATTTTTATAATTGAGTGTGTGTTGCTTTCTCTATTAACCTTAGCGTCACATGGTGAAATTTCTAACCCAACCGTTCTCATTGAAGAGCTTCATGAAAAAGATGGCTTATATTATGATACCAATGGAGGAGTACTTTTTTCTGGAGCAATCAAGAATTATTACAAAAATAATAAAATTAAACATAAGGGTTTCATAAGATCCGGAAAATTCCATGGGGAATGGATTCATTTTGAAGAGAATGGCAAGGTTAGATTAATTGAAAATTTTGAAGATGGCAAAAAGCATGGTGAATGGAGTCAGTACCACATTAATGGCGTTAAATGGAAGTCAGTTGATTATTTTAAGGACAAAAAAAATGGTTTATGGGAAATTTACTCCATTGATGGCTTACTTATGGAAAAAGGTTATTTTTTAGATGGTAAAAAGAATGGATTATGGGAAAAATTTCATGATTCAGGTAAATTATGGCAGCAAGAATCTTTCAGAGATAACATTAAACATGGTGAATTCAAATTTTACTATCCAGATGGCAGCATAGGAAATCTTGAAAGCTGGGAAAATGGCAAACAAGACGGTGTCTGGAAAATGTTTTACCCAAATGGAAATATTAGAAAAGAAGGTGCTTTTCGAAACGGCAAAAAAATGGGTTTATGGAAAACATTTACTCAATCAGGAAAATTATACTTAACCGAAATATGGGATAATGGCTTTTTGCTCAAAACAAAAGAACCTTAATAGAGTTTTATTTCCAAACAATAATTCTATGAAATAAAAAAATGCATCATAATAAAGAAAATTTTCAAAACCCGTTATTCATAGTGAATCCAAAAGCTGGAAAGCTAACTACTGAAGAAAAATTAAATCAAATTAAATATTGTTGTTCCAATTCCCCATTTGATGTCTGCTTTCCTAAGAGTCCGACTGAAACAGAAAGCCTTAGTGAGAATGCTTTCAAAGAAAACCGCTTGGTAATTGCCTGCGGTGGGGATGGATCTGTAAATTTGGTAGCCAACCAAGCATTAAGATATAATGGGATAATGTCTATATTACCATTAGGTAGAGGTAATGACTTTGCAAAATCAATTGGCCTTGTCCTTCCAAAAGATTTAAAAAAGGCTCTGGAGGCCCCTACAGTAACGAAAAGTCGTTATCTAGTTCTTTCTTTTGATGGATTGAAAAAAATTTGTTTAACATCAGCAGGGGTAGGCTTGCTCAGTGAAGCAGCTTTTAGAGCTTCTAAAATACCAATTCTACAAGGAGGTTTATTATATGCTCTCTCTGCTTTAACATGTTTTGCAAACCTTAAAACTCATCACTATGAAATAAAAAATGACGGGAAATCAGTAGTTTATGATCATTTAGTTATAATTGTTGCTGCCGCCACCCCGTTTGCTGGAGGTGGGATGCTTATCGCACCAGAAGCCGGCAAAGAACGAGCGAAATTGAACTTACTGTATGCAGGTAAGGTCTCAAGACTAGAAGCAATTGGTTTGTTAAAAAAGGTATTTTCTGGAAAACATCTCAATCATGAAAAGGTAACTAACTTACATTTAAATGATATTTATATCAGCACTAAAGAGAAGACATTCTGGGCTCCCCTTGTTTACGGTGATGGGGAAAATTTAGGTAATTTACCAGTAAAAATTACTGTTGGGAAAAAACCCTTAAATATATTAATATCAAGATGAAAATTGAAACTAACTCTTTTTGAATGAGAATTGGGCTTTGATTGGATCAAATTGAGGTTCATCAAGAATATAATGTGCTGCCCTGTGTGCTATCATTTGTATAGGGGCATTCAGATTCGCGCTTATTATCTTAGGGATGATGGAACCATCAATGACACGCAAATTTTCAACTCCATGTACTTGTAGCTTCTCATTGACAACACCGTCGTTTGAATTATCCATTTTGCAGGTTCCACAGGGGTGATAATCTGTTTCTGTTAAGCCTTTGATCAATTCATGCATATTATGCTTATCAATACCTTGAACTTCCCCAGTTATTTCGTCACCTCTGAACTCATCAAATGACTTTTGTCTTACAATATCTCTTGCTTTTTCAATTCCTTCAGACATTTCCTTAATGTCAATTGATTCTGTCATGTAATTAAAAAATAGCTCCGGTTTTCCAAAAATATTGTTCCTGTTTAGTTTTAGATGTCCCCTACTTTTCGGCCTTAATTGATCAACATGAAGGACGAAACCTTGTTTCACTCTAATTGATTTATTAATGACTTCAAAACCCACAGGGCCAAAATGATATTGTATATTGGGATGACTAACCCCTTCATTGCTGTTAATTAGTCCACCAGCTTCCCATACGTTTGTGCATGCAAGACCGGTCTGACTAGTCAGCCATTGCACCCCAGTAGCAAGTTTTTTTAAGTTATTATTCATCCCATGTATCGGTAGGTATTTTTTACAATTGTACTGGAGTATAATTGTAGCATGGTCTTGTAAATTCTGCCCCACTCCAGGTAAGTCAACTATTGGAACAATATCATTTTCTTTCAAATGGTTAGCAGGCCCTATACCCGACAACATTAAAAGCTTGGGGGAATTAATAGCTCCACATGATAAGATGATCTCTTTGGCCGATTGTATTGTGTCCAAACTATTTTGATATAATACATTTATTGAGCGAGCTTTATTTAAATGAATATTTATTTTCATGACAGTTGCACCTGTCACTATATCTAAGTTCTTCCTATTCCTTATCTTGGATAGATGTGCATCTGCTGCACTGCATCTCCTGCCCTTATACCGTGTAGCATCTAACCTTGAAACACCCTTTGGGTTGTAACCATTTAAATCATCTGATTTTCCCTGACCTGATGTTTCTCCTGCTTCAAGAAAGGCATCAAATAATGGAGACTGAAGAGATCCACTACTTACTTGCAAGGGACCACTTCCTCCTCTCCAAGGATCCTCACCTTCAGAATAAGTTTCGCCAGCTTTAAAGTAAGGCAAACAATTTTCATAGGACCAATTTGGTAAATTTAAATCATTTGCCCAGCCATCATAATCTAATGGATGTCCTCTCATATAAACCATCGAGTTTATAGATGAGGATCCACCTAAAACTCTACCTCTAGGAGTAAATACCTGCCGCCCTTGCAAACCAGGTTCAGTCGAGCTATCGTAGTTCCAATTGAGTGCAGGGTTTAAGTATGCTTTATAAACACCCGCAGGAATATGGATCATCAAATTATTATTCACGGGGCCAGATTCTAATAGTAACACCTGATTGTTAGGGTTTTTACTCAATTTACTAGCCAATACACACCCTGCAGATCCTGCACCAACTATTATATAATCATATTCTTTTCCAGAAAAGCTCATAAGATGCCGGTAATATTCTTATTTTGTTTGATGAAGTTGTTAAAATTAACTACGTTATTTAATAGTGCATTTTTATAACTAGGAAAAGATGTTTAACCAAAATCATCTTTTCAAAGATAAAGGAATTGGATGCATTTAGTAGATTATCTAGAAGACCAATGACTGACTAAACCGTGATGAATAGTAATATGAGGATTTATTCATTATTCTGCGAAATAATTCAATTTTTTTTCTTCCCAGTTTTGAAATGGCAAGGAAATCAACTGAGAAAAGATGTTTTAAAGCTCCCAGAGGCCATAGGTCCAAGATCTGGGCGACTGGGTGATGGGCAAAAATTAAACATTCTAATAATTGGAGATTCGTCAGCATGTGGAGTTGGGGTAAAATCAATCAATAAATCACTAGCAGGATACTTGATTAAAGAGTTAAGTGAGAACTATGATTGCACCTGGAAAATAATTGCAAAATCCGGATTAACAACATCTGATCTGATTAAATTGATCAAAGAGCAAAATGATTCTTTATTTGATTCTATAGTTATTTCAATAGGGATGAATGACATAACATCAGGGATATCAAGAGAAAGGTGGCTTAAACAATTAGAAAAACTCCAAATCTTGTTACAAAAAAAATTTAGCACAAAACGATTGATATTCTGTGGAGTGCCACCGATAGAAAAATTTAAAATTATTCCCAATCCCTTAAAACAAATTCTGGCCTTCAAAGCTCACTTATTTAATATGAGCTTAAGTAAATTCTGTAATAAAGATCTAGTGAAAACTTATCTTTCCATCAACTTACCTTTTGGCGAAGAAATGCTGGCTGCTGATGGATTTCACCCTAGCGAGGAATTTTACAAACTATGGGCACGAATTACTCACGATATGATAACAAATAACAAATGAGAAATAATGTGTAGCGATATTAAGGTTAGGATTTTTATTAGTCATTTCCTAAAAATATATTTTCAAGCGGCCCTTCTGTATTTTCTTTCGAGTGGGACTTTTTTAGCAGAGGAATTTTCATTTAATTTATCAACCAAAGGCATAACTTTTGGTTCATTTAAAATGACAACAAAAATCGATGCACAGAGATATAAAATTTCCTCTGTATTTGAAAGTACTGGGATCTTAGGAGCATTTACTAAAATTCGAGTAGTTAGTGGGGCTCATGGAAAAATTGGAACAACCGATAATTTGGATTTGAGGCCGCTAGAAGTTTTATCTAAATGGCAAAGTCTAATTAATAAAAAACAATCAAAGATACGATATAGAGATAATAAAATTATTCATTATGAAGTTTTGCCGAAAGCAAGAAACAATCTTCATGCCATTGATCCTTTTAAGCTGCGGGGAGTAATAGACCCATTAACGGTTACTTTTTGGATGCTGAAGAACAGAACATATGATCAACTTTGCAGAGGAAAAAAATTAGTTTCAGAGGGGCAATCTGTACTGTCAGTTCATTTTCTAGCTAAAAATGAGATTGATGAGCTGATAAATTGCCAAGGCCAATTCGAATTCTTAAAAGGTTTTGATCCAAATAAATATAAGAAAACTAAGTATTTTTTCAATTTAACTTATGCAAAGTCAAAGCAAAACCGAAATATATGGAATGTAAAATCCATGTCATTTGATACCAGGATTGGGTTGATAAAAGCTTTAAGAACTAGATAATATACAAATATGATAATGTCTTATGGAAAAAAAACCTTGGAATACGAAAGTATAGGGTCTGGACCACCAATTGTCCTGATACATTCCACGGCAAGTTCACTAAAGCAATGGAAACATCTAATTAATTTACTGAAGCATCAGTACACCCTTTTAGCTGTAAATCTCTTTGGCTATGGTCAGTCCTCGAAATGGAAGGTAGAAGACGGGCCTCAATCTCTTCTAGATCAGGTACATCTATTCAAGTCTTTACTTGATAGGTTTGCCGAACCTATTTCTTTTATCGGTCATTCATTTGGAGGATCAGTAGCTATGCGAGCTGCTCTTGAATATAATGATCAATTGAGAACCCTTATATTACTGGAACCAAATCCCTTTTTCTTATTCAACCAAGTAGAACAGCCAATAGCATATAGTGAATCTAGAAAATTTGGTGATTTGTTGAAATTACATAAAGAAAAAGAAGATTGGGAAGGTTTTTCAAAAATATTTTTAAGATTTTGGATTGGAGATCATGCTTGGCCAGCTATGAAGCAAAAACAACAACAGGCATTTTTGAGTGTAATTCCCAATATCTACCATGAAGCAGAAGCTATTTTTTCTGAACAGATGGAAATTAAAGATTTTTTAGGCATTCAAGAAAAGATATTGTTAATATCAACAAAAGACACCAATCTAGTATCTAAAGAAATAACAAAGCTTCTTGCCAGAGAGCTACCAAAATTAACAGAAGTACAACTGCCTAAAGGAGGCCATATGGCACCTGTCAATTCTCCAGAAGTAGTCAATCCAATCATTTGTGATCATTTATCCAAAATAGTCCAAACCTGACATAAGGATAGGAACAGATTTAAAAAACTAAGAAGATATTTGATTAAGTTAAAAAATGAAAAAAGAATTATTTATTACAGGAGCTGGCGTAAGCGCAGAGAGTGGTGTTCCTACCTTTAGAGGTACTGATGGATTATGGACTGTGGGAAGCAGAAATTACACCCCTCAGGAAATGGCCACTAGATCGATGTACAAGAGCAACCCTGCTGAATTTCTTTTATGGTACTTTAAAAGATTTGCAAGCTTGCAGGATGTAAAACCTAATCCTGCGCATTTTTGGCTTTCTGATAAATTCTTAATCACCCAAAATATTGATGGCTTAGATGGTAAAGCCGGAAATACCAATTACATCCCAATTCATGGCAGGCTAGACAAGTTAGTAGTTTATGATAACCAAGAAAAAATTCAGAAACCCTTTGATGCCTTATGGAGTGAGATGAAAGAGTGCCATGGAAGTAGTGATATCACCTTTCTTAAAAATTCTCTTTTAACAAAGTGTAATATTTTAAAAAATACCAGTGACAATAGTTACGCACCTATAAAAGGTACTTCATTAAAACCATTCGTATTACTCTTTGATGAATATTATACAGAAAATTATCGTATAAATGAGGCAATGAATTGGATGCAAATTGCCCAAAAAATGATTTTTATTGGCACTTCATTTAGTGTCAATATAACCAATATAGCCTTAGAAATTGCTATGACTAATGGAATTCCAATTGAAATTGTCGACCCAAAGCCCGTTAAGATTAACTACCCAAATGTAAAATACCATTATTTAACCGCTGTGGAATACTGCCAATTCAGATCTAACTTAAGTGAAACAAAATCATAAAATCACATCATAGAGAATTATTCCACGATTTGAGAAATTCTTAACAGTTATTTTTGCTTTTTGCTCAAATTTTATTTCAGCTTCTCTAAACAATTTCTGGCACTCTATAAATGCTTTTTCATCTTTGTATTCCCACATGTTGCCTAATCTAAAAACTCCTTCCTTATTCCAAATTTGGCTAACAGTTTGTCTGATAGCCCCAGCTTTTTTAAACTTAGGAAGCATTTCTTGAATGATAGATTGCCATATATCTGCCCCCACTTTCATATCACTATTGGTCGTAAAATCTGAAGTAATATAACTCATTAATTTTGATTCACTCATTTAGGTACCTTTCATGTGAAAACTCTCTTGTTAATAGATCTTACCATAAACAATCAAAAAAATGATTTCAATTTGATGAAATTCAATCGATAGAACTTTTAGCTATGATGATATTAATGCCTGCTATCACGATAGCAATGATTCCGCACAAACTTGCAAGGGTTGGAACTGAACCCCAAAAAAGCCAACTAAAAAAACCTGCTGAAATTAGATAGGTGTATTCATAGATTGCCGCGTAACTTGGCCTTGAAATCTGATAAGCCTTGATCATTAAATAAATTGCTGAAGATGAAGTAAAACCAAGGAAAATCATCACTCCCCAGAAAAAACTTCCTTGATTGATCCAAGGTTTAAAAATAAATGGGGCTTCGATCAGATAAGTTTCTTTGACCGGGTTCACCGTAAAGAAAACTGTTAGAAGCAACCCTACTAATCCTATAGAAAATAAAAAACATAACAAGATAGCTACAGGATCTTCTTCTTTCAGATATCTATTAGTGATAATAGCTCCCATAGCATAACTTGCCCCTGCTAAAACGGGAAAAATATGATAGATCGTGATATTTGAGTAATTGTTCCCTAAAATGAGGACCACCCCCAATAGCCCCAGAAGAAATGAAAATATCTGTCTATTGGTAATGTTCTCTTTATAAAGAATGTAAGAAAAAAGTAATATGAATATGGGTGAGGTGAAAAGCCCGGCCCCAGCTTCTGCGATCGGCATCATGGGAATTACACCAAAGTATAAAAGCATAGCTACAACATTAAAAAAAGCTCGAGTAAAAACTGCCTTCCAGTTATTTGGGAGAATTTTAGCACCACTAAATCGAGCAAAAACTAGGACAACACAAATGGCACAGATTGAGCGAGAAAAGTGAAATTGCCCCACGCTGACTTGATCAGAAACAAGCAAAGTTAAGTTGTCTGCAAAACCAAAGATCAATAATCCTGAGGTTAACAAAATGCCACTTTGTTGTAAGGGAGATAAGGAGCGAAGTGATGTCATTTGAGCGAGTAGGTTTCTATGTAAAGGTTTTCGTCACTAGACCGGTGCCTCTAGTATTTCGTTCGTTGCACTAAATAATTCTAGTCCACCCTTTAAGGTAGTACATAATATGCCACCCTGTGCCAAGGATGATATTTGTTTCTCAAGAAGTAGTTCTGATTTCGCTTTCTTTTTTTAACAAATGTTAAAGAAAAGCTCTTCTCGACTTAGTTTTCAAAGGCCTCATATAAAAGCCTCTAGGTTCCTACTTTTAATTATAGCTTTAATTGATGGAAGCTTTCCTCTAAAGGCTTTGTATAACCTTTCAGGCTCATCAGAACCTCCTCTAGCTAGAATATTCTTTTCAAACTTCTCTGCTACTATTGGGTTAAAAATATTTCCAGTCTCTTCAAATGCTGAAAAAGCATCTTCGTCCATCATTTCAGACCAGATATAACTATAATAGGCAGATGCATACCCGTCTCCACTAAAAATATGAGCAAAATGCTCTACATTGTGCCTTGGTAAAATAGCATGATGTAAGCCAATTTTTTCTAAAACCTCTTTTTGTTTCCTTAGCGGATCATCACATAGGTAATCAGAATGTATTTCAATATCCACTAGTGCGGAAGATAAATATTCAGCGGTTTCAAAACCAGAATTAAATGATTTGCTGGCCATTAAGTTAGTCATTAATTCTTTTGGAATAGGAGTCCCATTGCTTATGTTGACTGCATAGTTACTTAAAATCTCCTCACTATCTAGCCAATGTTCAAACCACTGACTGGGCAATTCCACAAAATCTCTAGATACAGAAGTACCTGATATCATTTCGAATTCTACATCTGATAACAGTTGATGAAGAGCATGACCAAATTCATGAAATAATGTTTTGGCCTCATCATATGATAAAAGACACGGAAAACCTTTTCGGGGTTTAGTAAAATTGCAAACATTAACTACTACTGGACTTACTCTTACGTCGTTCATTATACTTTGCTTTCTTAGGGTGGAGCACCAAGCTCCAGATCTCTTACCGTTCCGTGCAAAATAATCCCCAATGAACAAACCCAAATTTTCACCCTTCCTTTCAATTGAAAAAATCTTACAGTCTGGATGATAGGAATGCAGTATTTTGGGTTTGCACTCCAAATCAAATAAACGAGCGACAGTATAGAACATTGCATTTATCAGTTTATCTAATTGAAAAAAC
>PACC02000101.1 GCA_002699695.2 Paracoccaceae bacterium
AGGAATCACCAAGAATATAAAGCCTAGGGGTGGGAGTATTTAAGAAAAAAAAATAGTCAGAAATATTGGGTCTTTTTTGGTAACTGAGGCTTCTTTAATTTTTGTTTTCAAGCATTAAAGTTCGGATCATAACGTTAAATTTTAACATTCTCATATTAAGTATGCAAATAGGTAAGGATATTGTTAGAGCTCTGCGCCTGCTTTAAATTCTCCAAAAAGAATTCGAAGATTCGCACCAATACGTGTAATGGGTTCTGGTAACAATTTCTTAGGGGGGTCTTCATTACAAAGTGCATCAATCAGCTCAGAATTAATACCCATTGCATAATCGGCAGCCGCCGCACCTTGGAGCGTTCCATTAACAGTGCCAAGCCCATTTTGACAGCATGCCGTAAATAATCCTTTTTCAGCTTCACCAAATGCTGGAACATTGTTGAGGGAGAATGCTAATTGTCCCCCCCAATTGAAGGCCATTTGAACATCTTTTAGATTTGGAAATCTTGCGTCAAAACTAGCAGTATGTTTAGCATAGATTCTGTTTAGTACAGCTTGTGTTGGTTGCATTTCTGGTTCGTAGGTCACCTTATTTCGAATTACTATCCTATCACCTGAAATCGTGGAAATTTTGCGGACGGTTGTTCCTAAAGGATCTGCCGATGTCAGTCCCCAATGAGCTTTTCCTCCAAGAATTTTGCTTTCTTCAGGTGTAAGTCCCCGCGTCATTGAGCCATAGGTGAAAAGATGAATGATTCGCCTCTTGAATAGGCCAAAGTTCTCTACGTGGCCATTTGTAGCCATTATTATTTTTTGGGTTGTTATTGAGCCTTTAGGAGTTTTAGCATGCCAATCAAATCCATTATGCGCTAATGAAATTACGGGAGAATTTTCATGAATTTTTAATTTATTTGAGATCAATTTTTTGCCTAGTTCACGAATATAAAGTGCAGGTTGAAGCATAACTGTCCCAGGGGTAAATAACCCACCCAGATAATATGTTGTTCCAGTCAATTCTGTCATTTGCTGTGCATCATAGAGCTCAAAATTTTCTTTTAGATCAGTTAGATGATCTTTATAATTTAAGTTATGTTGCATCCCAGTAGTGGTCGCAGCAGCATTCACTTTTCCGACTTCTTGGAAAGCTTCCCTTGGTAGCCCTAAATCATTAACTGTTTTTCTGGCAAAGTTTATAGCTAGCCTATTTTGCTCTATTTTTTTTCGGTCTTCCTGGATTCTACCTCCATAGTCTTTACTTGCCAAATCGTGAGGTAGATCAATCATAAAGCCTGAGTTTCTGCCTGCAGGCCCCTCAGCTAAGCATTTAGCCTCTAGAACAGTAATACGATCAAAGGGTCTCCTTAACTGTAGTCTCCTAGCAGCAGACAGCCCAGCGAAGCCAGCTCCAATAATGAGCCAGTCTGTTTTCTTGTGGGAATTAAGTTCAGGGTGGCCCCTATCAGAAGGCAATATGGAATTCCATGCAGCAGGGCCTGGATTAAAAGGAAGTTTAGTAACTTTCATGAATACGTACTATTTAAAATGTTTGATTCAATGCATCCTCTTGGGGGATTTCTCTTTCCCTCTTAGCTATGTAAGCAAGAATTTCTTCTTGAATATCATTTCTAAGCATGGGTTCTTCATAGTCTTTTAACATCTCTTTTGCCTTATGAAGTGCTCTTGAATTAATCTCTAACCCCCCTTCTGCTTGCCATTGCTCGATTGAATTATTATCAAACAATTCTGGCATGAAGAAAGCTTCTTGAAAATTTTCTAGGGTGTGTGGGTGGCCTAAATAATGGCCGCCAGGCCCAACATCTTTTATTGCACTAAGGCCAAGCTCAAAATCATCCCAATTAATGCCTTTTGCCATCTTATAGGCCATCGCACATTGTTCTGCGTCAACAATGAATTTAGCCATGCTGCAATGCATCCCTGCTTCATTCCAACCAGCAGAATGCCATATATAGTTGGCACCGGATAAAATCACTGCCATTAAAGTTGTAGCGCTTTCGTATCCTGCTTGAGCGTCAAATATTTTTGAGCTACCTAAAGTATTGGAAGTTCTCCAAGGGACTTTATAGTATCTAGCCATTTGACCTACCATGAAATTCATTAAGCTAATTTCAGGAGTGCCTGACATAGGAGCCCCAGATTTCATCGAGACAGTGGCTAAATAATGCCCATATATGGCTGGTGCCCCTTTCCTTACAATTTGAGTGTATGCCAAGGCACTAAGAGCCTCAGCATTGAGTTGTGCAACCGTCGGTGCTATTGACGCCGGAGTGTTTGCTCCGCCTAGTACAAAGGGCGAGCAAAGGATGGGTTGGTTTCTTTTGCTGAAGGCTCGTAAAGCTCCAAGCATTACTTCATCCCAGACAAGAGGGGAATTTCCATTGCAGTTACCTGTTACTACTGGATGGTTATCAATGTAACCTTTGCCAAATAATATGTCGCACATATCTAGGACATCTTGGGCATTTTTTGGACTTGTTGTCATTCCCATGAAAGTTTTGTCTGAATATCGCATTGAAGAATAGGTAATACGCAGATGTCTATGACTTATTGGGTGGTCATAAGGTTCAACAATGTGGTGTGCACTTGAGTGAATTGCTGGAAGCATATGCGATAGTTTATGAAAATTAGCCAAATCATCCAAAGTTGGGTTTCTTCTCACATCTTCTAAATCCCTTAAATAAGGGGCCCCTGTCATGGGAACAAACATACTGAATTTACCCCCCACAGGTAGGTTATTAATAGGGTTCCTTGCATGTAATGTAAACGTTTCCGGAATAGTTTTAATTAGCTCCCTAATTAGGTATCGATCGGCATAAACTGTTTCGCCAATTACCTTAGCACCTGCCTCCTTCCAGTCCTTTAGCGCGACAGTATCACGAAAATGAACTCCAATGTTTTCAAGGATGTCCATCGATGCTTCGTCAATGCGAAGAACTTGATCTTCGCTCATCGGTTCTGTTAAAGGCAAAGCTCTCTCAAGAGCTGGTAACATGGTTGTATCACGAGTCTGCCGTTTAGTTTTGCGGAAATTTCTTCCTTGTCTAGATTTTCCGACAGCTAAGTGGGCCATCTTAATCTTCAACGCTAACTGGATCGTTTAAATCAATCCAGATGGTTTTTAACTCTGTATATTGATCATGAGCGTGAATACCCTTATCTCTTCCTCCGAAACCGGATTGTTTGTAACCCCCAAATGGGGTGCATACACTACCTTCTCCATAACAGTTTATGGTGACCGTGCCAGCTCGTACTTCTCTAGCAGCTCTCAAGGCTTTGCGCGTATTTCCACTAAAAACCGATGCAGTAAGTCCATAAACAGTATCATTTGCCAGGTGAACAGCCTCCTCATTACTGTCAACCTCTATTACGGATAAGATAGGTCCAAAGATTTCTTCCCGGTTTTTAGTATCATTTTGTAAAACCTCATAAATAGTGGGTGAAACAAATGCACCTTCAATTTTTCCACCAACAAGTGCTCCCTTAGTAAGGTGTTTACGAACCTTCTTACAGTGGCTAGTGTCTATTAAGGCCCCAAGACGGGTTTGAGGATCTAATGGATCACCTGTCTTCCAATCGCGTAGTTTGAGCTTTATTTGATGCAGGAGCTCTTTCTTAATACTTCTATGAACAATTAATCTTGATATAGCACTACAGTTTTCTCCCATATTCCAAAAAGCACCTGTTACAATGTGGTTTGCTGCTAAATTTATATTGTCAACATCATCAAGAACTATTGCAGGATTCTTACCCCCGCATTCAAGAACTACCTTTTTGAGATTGCTTTCTGCAGAGTATTTAAGAAAAAGGCGACCAGTTTCGGTTGAGCCTGTGAAACTAATCATGTCAACGTGCATGTGCCTTCCAAGGGGTTCCCCTACTGAAGGTCCGCCACCAGGTAAAATTTGTAAAATTCCTCTTGGTAGTCCTGACTCTAGAGCAAGTTCTGCCACTCTTAATGCTGTAAGAGATGTTTGCTCGGCAGGCTTTACTATGACAGAACAACCTGCGGCTAAGGCAGGTCCGATTTTCCATGCCAGCATCAGTAATGGAAAATTCCAAGGTAATACCGCAGCCACGACTCCAATTGGTTCTCGAACAATGATTGATAGAGAATTGTCTTCAAGAGGAGCTGTTTGGTCATAGATTTTATCAATAGCTTCGGCATGCCATTTAATCGTGTTGACCATTTCTGGAATGTCGATGAGTTCGCAATCTTGGATAGGCTTTCCGCTATCAATTGATTCCATAACCGCTAGTTCTCTTCTATTTCGTGTAATCAATTTACATAATCTGATTAGAGTTTCTTTTCGCTCGGCAGGGAGTTTTCTTGCCCACCTTCCATCTTCAAAAGCTTCTCTTGCTTTTTCTACAGCTAGATTTACGTCCCGCTTATTTGCTGTGCTAATTTTTGTTATTTCAGTTTTGTCTGATGGATTCAGACATGTCATTGCTGGTCCATGACCCTTACGAAACTTACCGTCTATAAATGGACTGCAAGGTGGATTAATGTTTTGTGCAATAGTAACGTATTCCAATTTTGTTAAAAGATCAGACATTAAGATTATCCTCCAAACTCAAAGACGGATTTATTCATGGTTTTTATGACTTCTGCGAGAACTCTTTTTTCATCTTTATTAAGGGGGTATAGAGGTTTTCTAGGTGGTCCCGCACTAATGCCACGTAATGTCAGGCCGAATTTAATGCTTTGGACAAATTTCCCCCCTTGTTCCAAAACATTCATTAAGGGTAACATAGATGACATAATTTTCCGTCCCTTATTAAAATCTCCTTCGATGACGCAAGCCTTGTAAAGGGCTATATGTGCCTCTGGAGCAAAGTTTGAACCAGCGCAAACCCAACTTTTTGCACCCCATGCAAAAAACTCTAGAGCTTGGTCATCCATGCCGCAGGAGAGGGCAATGTGTGGGTAATCTCTTGCTAGCATATGGAGTCTATTGGGATTCCCAGAACTCTCCTTTATTGCACAAAAATTGGTAGATCGCCCTAATCTATCCAAAGTATCTTCGTCCATATCTACACTCATTCGGCCAGGATAATTATAAAGCATCACCGGTAGGTTTGCAGCTTTGTCGATGGCAAGAGCATGTAGCGCTATCTCTCGTCCAGTAGGATACGCATATGGGGGCGTCGTGATAAGAATAGCGTCCGCTCCCGTCTTTTTGGCTTGTTTTGCGTATTCGATGCTATCTTCGGTTCTTATGGCCCCTGTTCCTACTATTGTTGGGACCCTTCCATTAATCATTTCCTTTGCTATGGCCATAAGTTCAAATCTTTCCTTCATGGTCATAGCATAGTATTCACCTGTGGTACCGGCTATGACTATACCATGGATGCCACAGTCAATAAGCATATCTATGGTTTTTACCATGGCCTCCTGGTTAAGATCACCGTTATCGGTAAAAGGGGCGACTAAGGGTGTGTATATACCTTCAAATTCCATTTTGTAAGCAGCCAACCATAGTTTAAGTAATATAAATTATGTTCTATAAAATTATAAAAGCCTAAGAAATTTTTCAGAAAAGTAAAGAAAAGTTATGAATAGCTAGAAGTTTATATAAGGTTAATGGAGTCATTATTGAGCAGGTAGGGTTGTTGTAATTCTTACAGATAGTAAAGGTATGAAAAGGCAATTTAATGTCTTTTTTTGCTACCATATATGCTAAACAGCTATCTTAGTATATAAACGGGTATTTAACCAGACAATCGCCATGCGGAGAAGCACATGAAAAAACGTGGATTTAAAGTTTCTGAATTTGAGATGCGTATGGCAAGAGCTCAAGAAATCATGCATCGAAGAAACCTTGATGCAATTTTGGTAACTACTCCACAGAATATTCGCTATTTCACGGGCTTTGACTCCCAATTTTGGGAAAGTCCTACGAGACCTTGGTTTGTAGTCGTGCCAGGAGAGGGTAAGCCAATTGCCGTAGTTCCAGAAATAGGAGCTCGTGAAATGGAAAGGACATGGGTGGAAGATGTGCGCTCTTGGCCATCACCCATCCCGGAGGATGATGGTATATCGTTGTTGAGTGATGTTGTTAATAGCTTGGCAACTAAGTTCAACACTATTGGTGCGGAGCTTGGCAGAGAAATGACCCTCAGGATGCCGGTCAATGATTTTCTAAAACTTCGCACATTTATAAACAGACAAATTTTAGATGGATCTCCCGCTTTGTGGGAGATGCGAATGGTTAAAACTGAATCTGAGATTCAGAGAATAGAACATATTTGTAAGCTAGCTAGTGAGTCCTATCAGGATCTTCCAAAATATCTGAATATCGGTGAAACAGAAAGAGATGCTGTGAGAAAATTGCGCATTGATTTAATAAAAAGAGGAGCCGACTCTATTCCCTTTTTGCCTGCTGTTTCGGGTCAAGGTGGTGTTTCACAAATTGTTTGTGGGCCTAGCGATCGAAAATTAGAGAATGGGGACATCCTATTTATGGATACAGGTTCGACCTATGACGGCTATTTTTGTGACTTTGATCGAAATTTTGCTATAGGCAAGATTTCAGACGAGGCTATGAAAGTTCATGATTTGTTATGGACAGCGACAGAATCTGGGATTGCTGCGTCTGTGCCGGGGATGACAACTGAAGATGTATGGTTTGCTATGAACAGGGTGATTGAAGAGGGGGGGGTTAAAGGTAATAATGCCGGTCGTTTGGGGCATGGGGTAGGCTTGCAGTTGACGGAACCTCCTTCACATAGACCGGGAGATAAAACCAAATTAGTCCCTAATATGGTCATAACGATTGAACCCGGTCTTGAGTATTTGCCAGGAAAAATGCTTGTGCATGAGGAAAATATTGTTGTTACTGAAGACGGACCAAAATTATTAACGATACGTGCCCCACGTGAAATGCCGATAATCACATAACACGTAGTTTCTTATGTCATATATTACTATGCGCGATATTCTTGAATTACAAAAAAAGTCATTTCTTTCTGAAGGCTCACCTTCTTATGATATTAGGGTCGATCGTTTAAGCCGATGTGTTGCGCTATTAAGAGAATATGAAGATAAGATAGTTAAAGCCTTAAAGCTAGATTTTAAATCAAGATCCAGTGATGAAATTAAGATTTCAGAGATTGATCAAAGTATTAGGAATATAACTTTTACAATTAAGAATCTAAAAAAATGGATGAAACCCAGAAGACGACAGTCTTCATTTGGTGCTGGGTTTCTTGGTGCAAAATCTGTTATGCAACCATCCCCTTTAGGTAGCGTAGGAATCATTGCTCCATGGAATTTTCCTGTTGGTATGATTTTTTATCCTGCTGCGTCTATTTTTGCTTCTGGAAACCGAATTATGGCAAAACCTTCGGAGATCACTGTGCATACAGCTAATCTGATGAAAGAAGCTGTAGCAAAGTATTTTGACGAAACTGAATTTGCCATTTGTCTTGGAGGTCCAAAAGTAGGAGAAAGCTTTTCTAAACTACATTTGGATCATTTGCTTTACGTTGGAAGTAATCAAATTGCAAAAAAAGTGCTCGCCAATAGTTCTAAGAATCTTGTCCCGACTACTCTCGAACTTGGAGGGAAGAGCCCAACTATTATTTCAGATGATGCTAATCTCCATTTGGCAGCGAAACGGATTTTATTTGCTAAAACTTTAAACGCAGGCCAAATATGTTTAGCCCCAGATTATGTGTTTGTAAAAAAAGGGTTCGAACATTCTTTGATAAATGAACTAAAGAAAGTGTTTGATACTTTTTATCCTGAAAAAGGGCAAAACGACTATACATCGATGGTAAACACTGAGCATTTTGCAAGGATCAATGCCTGTATAGAAGATGCTGTTTCCAAAGGTGCTAATCTTATCAACTTGGGTAAATTTGATACCAAAGATAAAAATTTGATTACAACAAAACTACTTCTAAATGTGAGTAGTAAAATGGAGGTCATGAGGCAAGAAATATTTGGCCCAATACTTCCAATTTTAAGTTATGAAAATCTAGAAGAGGTAGTCAATTATATCAATTCCCATGATCGTCCATTAGGGCTATACTTTTTTGGTCATAGAAAGAAAGATCATCAATATATTATAAAAAACACCCGTTCTGGCGGGGTAACATTTAATGATACAGTATTTCATTTGCTGCAGTCGAGATTACCTTTTGGTGGAGTAGGGGAGTCTGGTTATGGCTGTTATCATGGTTTTGAAGGTTTTTTGAATTTCTCAAATTTAAAGAGTATTTACTACCAGACTAACCATGATAGTTTCTTTTCCTTAGTTCGGCCTCCACGTGGTAAGTATTTTAAATTTGTATCGAGTATCATGAACAAGTTGAGTTAGACGCAGTTATTGTCAGTGGAATCCCTGTATTTCAAATGCAAATAACTAATTTAGAATTCTGTGAATAATTGATAAACAAGATATGACTTGTAACACTAGTAAGGTAAATTTTTAAATACTAGTAAGTTTTTGTGAGAAAGAAACTCATTCATAATTAGGTTTCTTTTGGATGGTTCTAATGGTTGAGACAAGTAAATACATTGCTCCTGCAGATATTAAAAAGATACTAAGTCCAAACTGGATACTCCAATCTATCATTTTCCCTGCGATTATAGGTCCTGAAAGACTGGAAATTTCAAAAATAATAATAAAAGATGCATTAGCAGCCATTAAGCGCTCTCCCTTATAACGCTCTGATAGTAGAGAAAGAGACAGGGTGTAAATACAATAAATCAATCCACATCCTAAGAAAGCTAAAGAAAGCGCTAAGAAAATTTGGTTGAGAAAGAAGGGTATAAAACTACAACACAATATACCAAGAAATGTTACAAGATTAGCTGTTTGACGTTTGCCTAACCAGTCTGACAATAAGGCAACAGGATACTGAAAAACCACATTTCCCAAGCCCATAACGATTGGGAACAAAAAGGCTAGCTCTATGGTGACATTCGGAACCCTGGCCACTAGGGCGGGTAACAGACTAATTAATGATAAGTCTACTACTCCGACCAATATGCATCCCACAGCGATTGTGGGGGCAGTTTTAATTAGAAAAAAGGGGGAACCAATATGTTTTACGCCTCTGTTGGGTTGATGTTGCCTTAGAAGAAACAATGGTAAGATGCAAATAACTTGAAACAATCCTAGTATGAAGAAGGGAGTCATAGTTACATATCCAGTTATCCAAATTATCATAGGACCCATAGAAAAACCTAAAGCCATTGCGGAGGTATAAAGGGCCATTGCCTTCGTGCGATTATTTTCTGTGACCAGATTCCCTAGCCAGGCTTCAGATACTACCCAGTGTAGTCCGAAACCTAAGCCGGCAATGACCCTAAAACTAAACCAAATCACTTCGCTATCAAAGTAGCGGAATCCTATGGTTGCAATGGCGCCAATAAAGAGACCTAAGGTACAACCGTTTAGATAACCTATTTTTCTAACAATTAATGACCCAAAATAGGCACTTATGATTACACCAATTGAGGCAGCCCCAGTTATAATACCAATTTTTGAGAATGATAAATTCTGAGACTCCAACCATAATGCAACCAAGGGTATGTAGCCGCCAAAGGCTACTCCGAGACCAAGTGTTGATAAGAAAATTGGTAGCAAGCCCCACAAGTCATTGATATTCTTATCTAAAGGCAATTGCCAGGATCCACTTTACTTAATTGTTTAGATTTTCCGCCCGCCAGTAGGAATACAGCAAACATGATAAAGTGGAAGTGATATTTCTCTTATTGGCATAAAAAATGCACCCAGGTTGTCCAAAATGTATTTGGATAATAGAAAATGAGGGATTGTTTTGGCTGTTTCAGTTTCAAATAGTCTGACCAGAATATTAGCATCAGGCATGGAGTCTAAAGATAGAGTTCTTGAGGCTTCAATAAAGAGAATGGCAACTGGGGAAAGAATACACAAAGGTGCTGACGATGCTGCAGGCATGCACGCAGGAAGCCTATTGGAGTCACAGGTTAGAGGTTTAACTGTCACCGTGGCTAGGCAGAAAGAAACTTTGAATGATTTATATACTGCAGAGGGTGCTATTATTAAGATAGGAGATCTCCTCCAACGTATGAGAGAACTTACACTAAATGCGCAGTCGGATACTCTTGATGATGCGGAAAGAAAACTAATTCATGCGGAAGCTAACAGTATTAAAGCAAGTATTGATTTGGTCGCCACTAGTACCAATTCAAGCGGTGTAAATTTACTTGATGGCTCATATTTAAATAAAAGTATTCAGATGAGCCCAGCGGCCTTAGATACCATGACCTTCAATATAAGTAGTATTAAAGCTGATCAAATGATTTTTATTAGAGATGATTTAACGATGAAATTGGATTCGACCCCGTATATTTTTGGTTACGATGAGCCATCATTGCAAACATCAAGCGCTAATAAAATAGCCGCAGGAAAGATTGCCCTTACAGGTTATGAAGGTTTTCATGAAATTACAATTTCTGCGGGAATGACTGCTAAACAATTTGCGTCCACGGTGGAAGTTCTTGGTAATGGAATTAATGCTAGTGCTGTTACAAAAGCTGAATTGTTTAATATGGCCAATGCTTCTGGTATTTCATTTAGATTGGGAGCCAATTCTGCTGCTGAATCAGCAGCATCATCAGGAACACTGATCTCAGCAACTATAACAAATGCTAGCGATTTAAGTCCACTTGTAACCGCGGTTAATAATAAAACAGGAACAACAGGCGTTTCTGCAGAAATTTCCAGTGGTGGTGCCAGTGTAATTTTAACTGATTCCACTGGTGATGATATTTTTATTTCTCACATGGATTTTAGCCCAGAGGGCTTATATGTCAGTAATACTCCTGAAGCAAATCAGAATAGTATTTATGCTAGGGCCCTAGATAAAGATGGCATTGCGGCAAACGTCGCGAACCCGAATTTATCTCGTGGTGCTGGAACAGATGAAACAGTACGTTTCATTGATAAACATAGGCATCAGCACATCGATCGAAAACAGGGTGTTAATTCTGTAACGGTGAATTATTCAGGGTCTGGATATGCTTCAGCACCCACTGTTACATTTACTGGTGGGAGTTACGGTACAGATGCATCTGGTAGCACCGGTGCAATCGCAAGATATTCAGCAAACTTAACAAATGGTTCCGTGTCATCTATAACCAGAACAAATAGTATTCTAGCAGACCGTGGTAAGGGTTACGATACCATGCCTACGGTGACACTATCAGCCCCTCCAACTCAAAGCTTTAATGCTCGATCAGCCATTAACATGGGAACTGATACCATAACCCTCGCTAATCATAATTTCCAAACTAACGATAAAATGACTTATTCAAACGGTGGCGGAACTACCTTAAGAGGCCTTTATAATGATGGACGAACGTACTACGCCATTAGGGTAGATGCTAATAACATCAAAGTGGCAGCGTCGGTAGATGGTAGCGCAATCAATATTAAACCTCGATCTCAAAGTTTTAACGCAAGATCGGGTGCCAGTGTATCGGCAGATACTTTTTCCATTTCAAACCATCCTTTTTCTAATGGGGAGATAATCACTTATACAAGTGGGGGAAGAACCTTAAGGGGTTTGACGGATGGTAATAATTACACTGTTAGTAATGCGACTACTAATAGCTTTAAACTTTCGGGCGTTGATGTAGTTGGCATGCTAGAAAGCTTTAATGCTCAAAGTAATGTCAATCATACTACTAATATGATAGCGATTTCAGGGCACGGTCTGAGTTATAATGATAAGGTCACCTATTCAGCGGGTTCCGGAAATGCCATAGGCGGATTAACTGATGGTGCCGATTATTATGTGAAGAACATTTCTGGAAGTAATTTTAAACTTGGGACATCTTCGTCAAGTTCTACGACAGTAGACATAATTGCCAGAAAGACGGGTAGTTTTAATGCTGAGAGCGGCGTGAATGTTTCCAATAATGAAATAACTGTTTCGGGGGGGCATTCTTTATCTAATAATGATGCAGTGACTTATACTACTAATTCAGGTACTGCCATTGGTGGATTAACTAATGGTGGTACATATTACGTAAAAAACTTGATCGGGAATACTTTTGAAGTTTCTGCCAGTTCTGGCGGCTCAACTATTGATTTACTTCCTGAACAGAGAAATTTTAATTCTCAAAGCTCTGTTTCCGGTAGTAGAATATATATGTCATCCCACAAATTCTCACTAAATGATGCTGTCACTTATTCCGCTGAAGGGGGAACTGCAATAAATGGATTAACCGATGGTCAGACTTATTATGTAGCCAGTAGCGGTAGCGGAAGTTATGTGAGGCTCAAAAGTACGCTTGTTGGCGCGGCTCTTACTATAAGTGATGGCCCTTCTTCTGAAGTACATAAACTTACTGGAGTAAATGCAGGTTCTGCTTCTGAAACGCATACATTTAATGGACCCCATGCAGGTGAGAGTGAAACGCACACTTTTACAAACCAATACGCTGGTCCAAGTGAAAACCATAGTTTTATTAGCACTCAATACGCTAGTGCTTCACAAAACCATACCTTTAAGGGTCATACGGCCACCGCAACAGCAGTGGAAGGTCAAGATGATGTTGCTGATCCGGTATACTATGGCAATAAAACATTAGATTATGAACGAGCTGCGGTAATGGTGGGCACTGTATCCATGACTAGCCCGAACCGCATAAGAATAAATCTTGATCATCCAACGGAAAAATTAGGTTTTTACGGAACTACCTTTAACTATGAAGCGAATACTGAACAGGAAGGAGCTTCGCTTCCTCCATCAAAAACCGTTAATGATGTTGATCTTAAAACTATTGAGAGTGCATCTAAATCGATCGATTATATAGAAGCTGGACTTGATAAATTTCTTGAAGTCAGTAATAGCATTTCTGTTAATGCTACCCGATTAGGTTATGCTGTTGAAAATACCGTTAATACCCTCTTACACTCCGAGGAAGCAATAGGGGATGTTCTTGACGTTGATTACGCAATAGAAACAACTACCTTTACTGTCAGTTCAATGGTAAAAGAAACCTCGGTTGCTATGCTGGCTCAGGCAAATGCTCCTAAGCAGGCAGTCAACACTTTAGTTGGCAATGTAATGCAGAGCCAATGGGATCCAACTTTCTTCCTTGTGCAAGGCGGAGGTTATAGATACAAAAATATTTAGTGTTATGAGTTAAAACAAATTATTCTTTGTACCTGACCACGTAGTTTTATTAGCATTTCTGTACCAATTCTTGATGCCAGTAGTAAATCCTTAGGTAATATTACCGGTCTTTCTAAGATGTGTTGGATTAATTTACAATATATTGACTTGCTGATCTAGTTTGCATACGCATAGACGGAATTACAACTTTTTTGAATGGGGTTAATATGACAAAAGTTTTACAAGTTACAATCTATAAGTCCATATCTGACGATGCTAAACTGGCTGCGTATGCCGAGCTTGCTGGCCCAGCTATGGTGGCAGC
>PACC02000067.1 GCA_002699695.2 Paracoccaceae bacterium
CATTTTAATATCTAAAATTACAGAGGCAACAGTTGATTATTTATCTAAACAGATAGAGGCAGGAGCAGATGTTGTTAAGCTCTTTGATAGCTGGGCGGGTTCTTTACCAGGTTTTTTAGTGGAAAAGTATTCTTTAAAACCCATGAAAGAAATTGCTGAAAGGTTAAAGGGCATATTCCCAGATGTACAAGTAATCGTATTTCCAAGAGGAGTAGGACCGCATTACACAAAATTTTCTCAAATTAGTGCTTTTGATTGTGTTGCGTTAGATTCTAATTTGCCTTTGCCCTGGGCAAAAGAAAACGTTCAAAAGAACATTGTTGTACAAGGTAATCTTGATCCTTCTTTTCTCGTCTCTGGTGGCAGAATGATGATAGAAGAAATACAAAACATAAAAAAGATGTTTTCCGATGGTGGGCACATTTTCAATCTTGGTCACGGTATAACACCTAATGCCGACATAAAAAATGTTGAAACTTTAATAGACACTTTACATAAATAAAAAATAAATTTGACTTTATTTTTTATTTATCATACTAGCGATGCTTAAGAACAGGTTCTCTGTTCTTTTATCTTAACTAAATTTTGCGAGTTTAGAAATGGTGGATTTAAACCAGGTTGATCTGAAGACAATTAAAGAATTGTCTTTGGCAGAACTAAAATCTCAATCACCCTCTAATCTATTGAAGCTAGCTGAAAAAATAGAAATTGATAATGCTTCTACTATGAGAAAAGGTGATATGATGTTTGCTATTCTCAAAGAGATGGCTGAAGAGGGAGTAGAAATTTACGGTGATGGAGTATTAGAAGTTGTTCAAGACGGCTTTGGTTTCTTGCGTTCTACTGATGCAAATTATTTGCCAGGCCCTGATGATATCTATGTTAGTCCTTCACAAATAAAAAAGTACTCATTAAGGACCGGTGATACCCTAGAAGGCGTAATTTGTGCTCCAAAAGATAGTGAAAGATATTTCGGCTTAGTTAAAGTGAGAGCTATAAATTTTGCAGAACCTGAGAAAGCTAAACATAAAATACACTTTGATAATCTGACACCACTTTACCCTGATGAACGCTTTAAACTTGAGATAGATGATCCCACTATTAAAGATCAGTCTGCAAGAGTCATAGACTTGGTAGCGCCAATAGGAAAAGGACAAAGATCTTTGATTGTGGCTCCACCTAGAACAGGTAAAACCGTAATATTACAAAACATTGCTCATTCTATAGAAAAGAATCAGCCGAATAGCTATCTCATAGTTCTTCTAGTGGATGAAAGACCTGAAGAAGTAACAGATATGCAAAGATCTGTTAAAGGAGAAGTAATATCTTCTACGTTTGATGAGCCAGCAACCCGACATGTGGCCGTTGCTGAAATGGTTATAGAGAAAGCTAAAAGGCTGGTCGAACATAAAAGAGATGTGGTGATTTTATTAGATTCAATAACCCGTTTAGGAAGAGCTTATAACACTGTAGTACCTTCTTCAGGCAAAGTTCTTACAGGAGGGGTCGATGCAAATGCTTTGCAAAGGCCTAAGAGGTTTTTTGGAGCTGCTAGAAATATAGAAGAGGGCGGTTCACTTACTATAATAGCTACTGCATTAATTGATACAGGTAGTCGGATGGACGAAGTAATTTTTGAAGAGTTTAAAGGAACAGGAAATTCTGAGTTAGTTTTAGATAGAAAAGTGGCAGATAAAAGAGTTTTTCCAGCAATAGACTTGCTTAAATCAGGTACGAGGAAAGAAGAGCTACTAGTTGAAAAGAATGAACTAACAAAAGTTTTTGTCCTTCGTAGAATTTTAAATCCTATGGGTACGACTGACGCAATAGAGTTTTTATTAAGTAAATTAAAACAAACCAAAACCAACTCAGAATTTTTTGATTCAATGAATAATTGATAACAAATGTCCGCTACCATTTTTGCGTTGTCAACTCCTCCTGGGATCTCTGCGGTCTCCATTATTAGAATATCGGGTCCTGATACCTTTAGGGCAGTAGGTAGGTTGTTGGGTTTAAAAAAACCTTGTAAAATGGTGTTTTCTCAGCTCAGGAAAGTTCATTTGAGGAAAATATTTTCTATCGAAGGTAGGTTATTAGATGAAGGGCTAGTAATTTTGTTTAAAAAAGGAAGGAGCTTTACTGGTGAAGATATGGCAGAACTACAGTTACATGGAAGTCATATAGTTATCAAAACTGTATTAGAATCCTTGACTAGTTTAGGTTATGCCAGATTGGCAAAACCAGGTGAGTTTACAAAAAAAGCACTAGAAAACAACCGACTAAGCATTTCTGAGGTTGAGGGACTTTCTGATTTGCTTGTAGCAGAAACTGAAGCTCAGCAAGAACAAGCTTTAAATATATATTCAGGTTCTTTATCAAAAAAAATTAATAGTTGGAAAGAAAGAACCACAAAAATACTTTCTTCTGTTGAAGCGGCTATAGATTTTTCTGATGAAGTAAATAGCGATAGTTTGGTTAATGGTGTGATCCATGATTTAAAGATTTTGGAGACTGAGTTGGTTGAGGAAAAAGAGGGTTTTAAATCGGCAGAATCTATCAGGGGAGGTTTTGAAGTTGCTCTTGTTGGTAAACCAAACGTAGGTAAGTCGACTCTCTTGAATGGGTTGGCTAAGAGAAAGCTTGCTATCACTTCTGAGATTACTGGTACAACTAGGGATATAATCGAGCTTAGATATAATCTAGATGGTTTGCCTGTAACATTTTTAGATACGGCTGGTGTGCGACATACTGACGATGAGGTTGAGAAAATAGGTGTTAGTAATTCTATCGATAGGGTAAACAATTCCGACGTTCGTGTTTTTTTAACAAATGACAAAGAAGAAATAAGAAGTTTTGGAGTTAAATACGTGAAATCAGATATTGTCTTAAGACCAAAAGGTGATTTACCTGGTTCAGAGCCTAGCATTTCTGGTAAAACAGGTAAGGGTTTTGAGGTTTTACTGGAAACCCTAAAGAAAACATTCTCGGATAAAGTTAGAAAAGCTAGTAATATTACAAGAACAAGGCATCTAGAAAAGATAATATCCTGTCTTGATCATTTGAGAACTATTCGGGTTTACATGGAAGAAAAAAACTATGAAGATGAAATAATTGCAGAAGAATTGCGAACTATACTAAGAAATTTTGATGGACTTTTGGGGGTGGTTAATACAGAAGAAATTTTAGGAGAGATCTTTAATAGTTTTTGTATTGGCAAATGAGCAAATGTAACTGTGGGTGTTTCACGTGAAACCTTTTTATGAAATTTTAGTTGTTGGTGGTGGACATGCTGGTACGGAGGCAGCTTATATTAGCAGTAAGATGGGTATACGAACCCTCTTGATTACTAATAGTGTTTCAAAAATAGGTGAACTGTCTTGTAATCCTGCTATAGGAGGGCTTGGGAAGGGACATCTGGTAAGGGAAGTTGATGCCTTAGGTGGTATAATGGGTGTGGTAGCTGATGCTTCAGGAATACAGTTTAGGTTGTTGAATAAAAGCAAGGGCCCAGCAGTTCAAGGACCTAGAACTCAGATAGACAGACAGGAATACAAGAAGATAATCCAAAAAAAACTTAATAAGATTGGCTTATTAACAATAATAGAAGCAGAAGTCATAGATTTAGTGGTAAAGGATTATTCGGTGAGTGGTGTTATTTTAGGAAATTCTGAAATAATTTATTGTAAATCTGTCATCTTGACTACAGGAACGTTTTTGAATGGAAAAATACATATAGGAGATAAGTCATACTCAGGTGGAAGAAGCGAAGACTTGGCTTCAATAAGATTGGCTAATAGGCTTAGGGAAATGAATTTACCGATGGGTCGGTTAAAAACAGGGACGCCACCAAGACTTGATAGCAAGACAATCAACTGGTCTATTCTTGAAAAACAATATGCTGATGTGAAACCGCATTATTTTTCATTTTCAACAAAAAAAACTAGGTTGAAACAGATAGCTTGCCATATTACTTTTACGAACAAGAAAACCCATGAAATTATAGAAAAAAACATAAATAAATCATCTATATACAACGGAAAAATCTTGTCGGCTGGCCCTAGATATTGTCCGTCTATTGAGGATAAAGTAATTCGGTTTTCTGAAAAAGAAAGCCATCAGATATTTTTGGAACCTGAAGGATTGAACAGTGACGTCATTTATCCAAATGGTATCTCAACTTCTTTGCCTGAGGACATCCAAGAAAAATATATTAGGTCGATTAAGGCATTAGAAACTGTTAAGATATTAAAATTAGGTTATGCTATAGAATATGATTATGTTGATCCAAGATCATTGAAGCCATCCTTAGAAATGAAAGCCCTAAAAGGTCTTTTCTTGGCAGGACAGATAAATGGCACTACTGGCTATGAGGAAGCTGCTTCCCAAGGCCTTATTGCTGGTATAAATTCGGTGATGTTTGTTCGTTCTAATGAACCTGTCATAATTCAAAGAGATCAGGGTTATATAGGTGTTCTAATTGATGATTTGGTCACCAGGGGCGTTAAGGAACCTTATAGAATGTTTACATCCAGGGCAGAGTACAGACTGACTTTGCGTGCCGACAATGCCGATCAAAGACTTACCCAGTTGGGGTCAGATTTGGGTACCATAGACTCAAATAGAAATAACACTTTTCTTAATAAAATTAGTAAGATCAAAAAGGCTAAGTCCTTGCTTAAAGAATGTAAAATAACCCCTTCGAAGGCAATCAAATTAGGTCTAACGGTAAAACAGGATGGTAAGATTAGAAGTGCTTTGGATTTCATAAGCAATTCAAAGGTACCACTCAAAAAAATCCAGACTCTTTGGCCAGAACTTAAGTGCATTGAAAAAAGTATTTTATTACAAGTAGCACATGATGTCAGATATGATATTTATATCAGAAGACAGAAAGTTGAAATAGAAGAAACCAAAAAGAATTCTAGAACAAAAATACCAGAAAACTTTGATTACAAGTTAATCAATGGTCTTTCTAACGAAATTCGGGCAAAGTTGGAACTAATCCGGCCTATTGATTTACTTCAGGCTTCTAGGATAGATGGCATGACCCCTGCTGCTTTGACCTTAGTACATTTATGGATAAAAAAGTATAGTGGTGTAAATAGAGATAATGGTAATTATGAACAACACCTCTATGGTGCAAAGTCATCATTTTAAAGATACCTTCCTTTTAGATAAGATAGGTGTTTCACGTGAAACATGTGAAAAGCTTCATTATTATTATTGTACTCTTTCTGAATGGAACACAAAAGTTAATTTAGTTTCAAGAAAATCCATAGAATCTTCTTGGCAAAGACATTTTCTCGACAGTTCTCAGTTATGGCTCTATGCACCTCAGAGTGCAAAAACATGGCTAGATTTTGGTTCCGGAGGGGGTTTTCCTGGTTTGGTAATTAGCATTATAGCTCAGGAATTGAATCCAAAACTAAAAGTAATATTAGTAGAAAAAAATAAAAAAAAGGCATTTTTTCTGGAACAGGTTTCTCTAAAACTTTCTTTGAACGTTCGTCTTTTTTGCAGTAAGGTAGAAGATGTAAACCCTCAGAAAGCGGATGTTATTTCTGCTAGGGCATTTGGGGCTTTAAGGCTCTTGATTGAGATTGCGTACATGCATAAAAACGATAAAACTATTAGCCTCTTTCCAAAAGGAAGAACATTTTCATTAGAAATTAAAGAATCATTAGATTATTGGAAATTTGAGATGAGGCAGATTAGTAATTTATTGTCATTAGATTCTTCCATACTGGAAATAAGGAACATAAAAGTTGCTCAATAAATTAGAAAAAGTTGGAGTTCAGACGAACCTTATTACTGTGGTGAATCAAAAAGGTGGTGTGGGGAAAACAACTACTGTCCTTAATCTGGCCACATGCTTGGCAGCCACAGGAAAAAAAGTTTTAATTATTGATTTAGATTCTCAGGGTAATGCTTCGACAGGATTGGGTATTTTACCAGAAGACCGCAAACTGAGTTCCTATGACTTAATTATAACTGAAGAAAAGCTATCAAATGTTCTAAAAGAAACAAAAGTACCTAATTTATTTATCGTTCCGGCAAACTCAGATCTTGCATCAGTGGATATGGATTTAGTTAATACTGAACAAAAAGCAGTGAGATTGAGGCGATGTCTCATAAAAGGATTATCAGAAGCAAGGGAATTTGATTATGTTTTCATGGATTGCCCACCTGCTTTAAATTTACTTACTGTTAATTCATTGGTGTCTGCAAAGATGGTCATTATTCCTTTGCAGACCGAATTCTTTGCGCTGGAGGGTTTGTCCCAACTTATGGTAACGATTAAAGAAATACGGAATACTTTTAATAACGAATTAAAGATATTGGGTGTTTTACTTACTATGTTTGACAAACGAAACAATCTTTCAATCCAAATAGAAGAGGATGTTAGGTCTACATTAAGTGATCTTGTTTTTAATACAATGATTCCTAGAAATGTTAAATTAAGTGAGGCTCCCTCTTATTCTTTGCCTGGTGTTATATATGACAGAAGGTGTCTTGGTTCTATAGCATATCAAAAACTAGCTGCGGAATTTCTTAAGCGGGAAAGAAATACTTTGTCATCCACAGGATAAAAAAAGAGGTAATGAGCATTGAACAAAAAGAGAGCATTAGGAAGAGGATTGTCTTCATTTTTATCTGATAACATTGAAGATATAAATCCGAATGAAAATCAGATAGAAACTAACGTAAGAAAATCGGGAGAGTTATTGGTACCGATTGAAAAACTTAGACCTAACCCAAATCAACCCAGAAAGAACTTTAATCCTGATGAGTTAAGAAAGTTGTCAGAAACCATTAAGGACAAAGGTATTTTACAGCCTTTGATCGTGGTTAAGCAAAGCAAGTCGGAATATATGATAGTAGCTGGTGAAAGACGCTGGCGAGCAGCTCAGATGGCAGGCTTACATGAAGTCCCTGTAATAGTTAAGGAATTAACTCCCAAAGAAATCGTAGAAATTGCTATCATAGAAAATGTACAACGAACTGAACTAAGCCCACTAGAGGAAGCAGAAGGTTACTTAAAATTAGCCGAGGAATTCAGATATAAACATGATCAAATAGCTAAAATAGTAGGAAAATCAAGACCTTATATTTCTAATGCAATAAGAATTCTATCATTGCCCCAGGAAGTAATGGGGTATGTTAAAAATGGAGAACTTAGTGCAGGTCATGCGAGGGCGATATTAAATTTCCAAGATCCTCTTTTTTTGGCTAGGCTAGTAATTAAAAAGGGTTTGTCTGTTAGGCAAACAGAGCTTTTTGCCAAAAGACAAAAAATAAATACTGATGAGAAAGAAATAAAAGTGGGATCTTTTTCAAAGGATCCTGATACTGTAGATTTGGAAAGATCACTTACTGCTCAAATAAGTTTTCCAACGAGAATATCCCATGATAAAAAGAAAAACTCAGGAAAGGTTTACATTTCATATAAGAATTTGGAAGAACTAGATGCCATATGTGACATTTTAAGAACAAAAAAATGAAGTTTATGTTAACAACTCTTTAGTTATATAATTTAACAAGACTTTTCCTTTTTGTAAGACTTTAAGTTGATTACTAGCAATTTCTATAAAACCTAAACTGATTAATTCTTGAAGTATCTTCTCGTCAAATCTCTTGCCGAAATTTTTTTGCATTTTTGATAAACTCAGACCTTCACTAAGTCTTAACCCCATGATAACGAATTCTTCAAAATGATCCAAATCAGACATTCTTTTTTTAACATTTATAGCAAGATCCTCATTAAATGATTTATTAAGCCAGGTCTCAGGATTCTTTATGCTCTCATATGAGAAACGCTTTTGATTAAGTTGGTATCGACCATGCGCCCCAGGTCCTATCCCAAGAAAATTACCGCACTTCCAGTAATTCACATTATGCTTACACTCTTGTTTATCTAATGCAAAATTTGAGATTTCATAAGGTTTATATCCGTTGGAATAGCATATATCATTAGTGGTCATAAAAAGCTTTCTTGATAATTCATCACTAGGTAAACCTTTTAGTTTTCCTTTATCAAATAACTTACCAAAGGCGGTATTGTTTTCGACTGTTAGTTGGTACAGCGATAAGTGCTGACTCCGCAAAGAAATAGCAAATTGTAATTCTTGTTCCCAATCAAGTAAGCTTTGAAATTGTCTGCCATAAATTAAATCAAAGCTTAAATTTTCAAAAATGTTTGTACCAATTTCAACAGCAGATAAAGCTTCTTTAGCACTATGGCGCCTGCCTAGTAATCTGAGATCCTTATCTACAAATGATTGAACACCTATAGAAATTCTATTTATCCCGGCAGAAGCATAATCCCTGAATTTTTTTATTTCGACAGAACTAGGATTAGCTTCAAGAGATATTTCTATATTATTTGCAATTGAATAATACTTATCGAGACCTTCCAAGAGATCTGAAACTATATTTGGTTCCATCAAACTTGGTGTTCCTCCACCAAAATAAACAGTTTTAATTTTCGGGTTTGGAAAAATAGAAACCCATAACCTGATATTCTTTAGGTAACCTTGCAACCATTCATCTTGTACAACTTTTTCTCGCACATGGCTGTTAAAATCACAGTAAGGGCATTTTGATTCACAAAACGGCCAGTGCAAATAAATTGAAATATTGTTTGCGTCAATCAATGTTTGGTGAAATCTCCTGATAAAAATTAATAAACTTCCTTAAAGCCTTATATCTATGGCTAATTCTATTTTTTTGATGTTCTTTCATCTCACCAAAAGTCTTGGAATAGCCTTTTGGTAAAAAGATTGGATCATATCCGTGACCTTCGGGACCCCGCATGGGCCATACTATTTCACCTGTTACTCTTCCTTCAAATATTTTTTCTTCGCCATTAGGAAAAGTTAAAACGAGAGTGCAACAAAATTCTGCGCTAAAAGGCTTTTGTTTTTTTGTCAAAGTTAATTTAGTCCACAAAAGGTCCATCGCTTTTTTGAAGTCTCTTCCAGTTTTTGTTTCTGCCCAATCAGCAGTATATACGCCAGGTTGATTATTAAGGGCATGGACTTCTATACCGCTATCATCAGCCAGACTGGGTAAGTTACTCGCTTGACAAGATGATCTAGATTTTATTCTAGCATTACCCAAATAGGAATTCTCTGTTTCCTTTGGCTCGGATAAATTAAGATCCTTAGCGGACATGATTTGCAGATCCAAATCACCTAAGATTGATTTGAACTCCTCAAACTTACCTTGATTGTAGGTCGCTATAAGAAGTTTTTTTTCAGAAAAAGAACTCATAGATTTAGAGAATCTTTTTGGACTTCTATCAATTCTTTGATTCCCAATTCTGCTAGAGTAAATAATTTTTCAAACTCATTCCGGGAGAAAGGTTTTTTTTCTGCAGAAGCTTGGACTTCCACAATGGCTCCGTTATCATTCATCACGAAGTTAGCATCAGTGCTAATATTTGAGTCCTCTTCATAGTCTAAATCTAAAATAGCTTGCTCTCCCAACATACCACAAGAAATTGCAGCTACATGGGAAAGTATAGGTGTTTCTTTGATGGATCCATTTCTTATTAATAAATCCGTAGCTTGTTTTAAAGCTATCCATCCACCTGTTATTGCAGCACATCTTGTCCCACCATCAGCTTGGATAACATCGCAGTCAACTATAATTTGCCTTTCACCAAGTAAAACTCTATCTATGCACGTTCTCAAAGATCTACCTATGAGCCTTTGGATTTCCAGAGTCCTTCCTCCCTGTTTTCCTCTTGATGCTTCTCTTTTCATTCTGCTATTGGTAGATCTTGGAAGCATGGCATATTCAGCTGTGACCCAACCCAACCCAGTTTTTCTCATAAATGGAGGAACTGATTCCTCGACGGACGCAGTACATATTATGTGTGTTTCACCACATTTTATGAGGCAAGAACCCTCAGCATTTTTGTTGACGTTAGTTTTTATAGTAGTTTGACGTATTTGGTTGAAATTTCTCTTTGATAGTCTCATAATTTTTTCATTCTGTTTAATGTTAATGTTGTCAAATTTTCTAGAGATAAATTCGTTCTTAGTAAATAGTGTTGAAAAGAAATGTGGAGAAAATGATCGGTAAGACGCAAATAGATAAATTAACTGAAAGAAGTAGAGAAGTATTCAGATGTCTGGTTGAAACATATATTAATACTGGTGAACCTGTTGGTTCTAGAACTTTGTCGAAGAGTTTAAATGAAAACCTTTCTTCATCCACAGTCAGAAATATCATGCAGGATTTGGAGGAAACAGGTTTACTTGGTAGCTTTCATAGTTCTTCCGGCCGGTTTCCGACTCAAAAAGGATTAAGGTTATTTGTGGACGGTTTGTTAGAAATATCTGACATGGGAAAAGAGACAAGAGAAGAGCTAGAAAAGTCCATTAGAGGTGATGAAAAAGAAATTCATCCAATTTTGGATCGAGTAGGTTCCATACTTTCTGGATTAACTTCAGGAGCAAGTCTTGTTTTGGCTCCGAAATTAGAATCCGCTATAAAACAAATAGAATTTGTCTCATTATCAGTTGATAGGGCACTCGTAGTATTAGTGACATCAGATGGGCAAGTGGAAAATAGAATTTTTAAGCCACCTTTGGGTTTAACACCTAGCGCAATGCGAGAGGCGGGTAATTTCCTTAATTCAATCTTGGCTGGTCATACTCTATCAGAGGTTCGCAAAATAATTATCCAAGAAATTGAGCAAAATCAGAACCATTTGGATAAGATTACACATAAACTAATTGAATCGGGAGTAGCTTCCTGGGCACCAGACGTTTTGTCTGGTCGTGACAGACTAATCATCAGGGGGCGATCTAACCTTATTGGTGATCTAGAAGACCAAGATAAGATTGAAAGGATAAGGATATTATTTGATGATTTGGAAAGAAAAAGGGACTTAGAGCAATTACTGGATCTCACAGAGGAAGGGGATGGAGTTAGAGTTTTTATTGGCTCAGAGAACAAACTATTTTCTTTGTCTGGTTCATCACTTGTTTTTTCTCCATACATGAATAGCGAAAGCAAGATTATAGGAGCTGTGGGGGTAATAGGGCCTACTAGGCTCAACTATGGAAGGATAGTGCCAATAGTTGATTATACAGCTCAATTAGTTGGTAAAATGATTTCAAAAAGAAATCGCTAAACACCATATTTGAACACGGTAAAAGGAGCTTCATTTTGAGAAAGGCTAGTTGTGGTGTCAAATTGCGTAGATCTTGCCGTGATTTTATCAGGTTTATTGAGGGGCGGAAATTAATTCAATGAATTTAAATACAAAAAGTATCCCAAAGGTTGAGGCTCGGAGTAGTATTACTCCTTTGATGGAACAGTATTTGGAAATTAAGAGAAGTCACCCAGGATCGCTACTATTTTTTAGAATGGGAGATTTTTACGAACTTTTTTTTGATGATGCGTATTTAGCTAGTGACATATTAAATATTACGCTTACCAAAAGAGGGAAATTAAATGGAAAAGATATACCGATGTGTGGAGTACCACATCATGCATCAGATCGTTATATAGAGACTTTAATAAAAAAAGGCCTGCATATAGCTATTTGTGAACAAACAGAAACTCCAGAAGAAGCTAAGAAGAGAGGTTACAAAGCGATAGTAAACAGGGATGTAATTCGAATTATTACACCAGGAACAGTAGTAGAAGATAATTTGCTTGAAGGGAAAATAAGTAATTTTCTGTTATCGATTAATGACATTCGAGGGGATTTATCTATAGCATGGACCGATATTTCTACTGGAAACTTTCATGTTAGAGGAATTTCTCAAGGAGAACTCGAATCATCTATGGCAAGAATAAAACCTAGTGAAATATTAATTTCCAGTAATTATGCAGAAAAAAATTTGTTGGGTTTAAAGGAAAAAAATTACAAGGTAACAGTCCTATCAGGGTCCAGCTTCAACACTACTAATTCTCACGAAAGGTTACTTAATCATTATGGTGTCAAAAGCATCCGTAGCTTTGGCAATTTTTCTTATTCAATGATAGGAGCACTTGGAGCCATATTAGATTATATTCTTGTTACCCAAAGTGGTGCCAAAATTCAATTGATGAGACCTGTTGTAGAAAAGAGGGAGTTAATTCTAGAAATAGATGAACATACCAGAAAAAACTTAGAAATTAACATTTCCTTAGCAGGTGAAAAAAAAGGATCTTTAATTGGTATCTTGGACAAAACTGTTACAAGCTTTGGTTCCAGGCTTTTGTCAATTAGAGCAAATGCACCTTTATCAGAGAAAAAATCAATTTTAGAAAGGTTATCGGTCACACAATTTTTTTCTACAAACCCAGAATTTTCTGAATCTCTGAGACAGGTTTTGATAGATTGTCCTGACTTTGAAAGGGCTCTTTCGAGACTTACTTTTCATAAAAGCAGCTTCCAAGATCTAATAATTGTTAAAAAGGGTATTGTGATAGCTAGTAAAGTGAAGAAAATTTTCACTAATATAAGTGCGCAAGAAACCCTACCTAAAAAATTAGATTTGATATTAGATAACATCTTTAATTTTAAAGATATATTGATACTTCTTAATCGAGCTCTTTCAGAAATCCCTTTAGAAATATTTAATAAGACAAGTTTCGTAAATTCAGGCTATGATTCTGAGTTAGATAATTTAAGAATTTTACTTAATCAAAGTGAAACCATTGTTAAGAAATTAGAAGAAGATTTAATTTTAAATACAAGTATTTCAAGTTTGAAAATCAAGCAGAATAATGTTCTTGGTTACTTCATAGAATTAACATCTAAAAGTGCTGAAGCTTTGTCTGAAACTGGTGTAAATGAAAGTTTTATACATCGTCAAACCACTGCGAATACCGTACGTTTCACTACCAATGAATTGATTTCTTTAGAAAGCAAAATAAATTCGGCTACCTCAAAAATGGAAGAGTTAGAGAAAAGAGTTTATAAAGATATCCAGGAAGAACTCTTAGATCTAAGGTCTGAGATAAGAGGTTCTGTGGGAGCACTTGGTGATTTAGATTTTTTCTCAACTTTGGGTTTAATATCAAGAGATGAAAATTGGATTAAACCAGAGATCTCAGATAAAAAAATATTAGAAATTTGGGATGGAAGGCATCCAGTAGTGGAAAAAAACGTTAAGGAAAAAAGCGATGATTCTTTTATACCAAATGATTGCAAATTAAATGAAAAAACTACAACAAATTTAATCACTGGGCCAAATATGGCTGGTAAATCAACTTTTCTCAGACAGAATGCACTAATAGTTATACTGGCCCAAATGGGGAGTTTTGTTCCTGCAAATAAAGCAAAAATAGGATTAACTGATAGAGTTTTTTCTCGTATAGGTGCTTCAGATGATCTATCCCAAGGTCATTCAACATTTATGGTAGAAATGCTTGAAACCGCAACCATTCTTAACCAGGCTACAAAAAATTCATTTGTAATCTTAGATGAAATAGGAAGGGGTACGTCAACCTTTGATGGGTTGTCCATAGCTTGGTCAACGCTAGAACACCTTCACAATCAAAACCGCTGCAGAACACTTTTCGCAACCCATTATCATGAATTGACAGTTTTGGATAAAGAATTACCGTTACTGTCAAACCTGACGGTGAAAATAAAGGAATATAAAGGTGAGTTGATTTTTTTACATAAAATTGTTGATGGTTTCTCAAACCATTCTTTTGGCATTAAGGTAGCAAAGCTAGCAGGCATACCAGAGAAAGTAACCGATAGAGCTGCAGACATTTTGAAAGGTTTAGAAAATAATTCCAAATTTAACAGTCATAAAAAAGGGTTTTTACGAGATATATCCCAAACAGAAGACAAAATACCTCGAACCACAATAGATCATCAACAAATCAATCACTTATTGCAATCTTTAAATGTCGACGATCTTTCTCCCAAAGAGGCTTTACATTTTCTTTACAAAATACAGAGAGAATTAAAGAATTAATTAGCAAGCAGAGCATCTTTAAATTAATTTTTTTGGCTAATTTTCTTCAGGTTCTGGGTTATCAATATTTTTAATTTTTCCTGATGAAACTGCAACATGTGCTGCTCTCAAAAGCCTATCACTAATAGAGAAACCAATAGACAAAATTTGCATTATCGAGCCTTTTTCTATTTCATTTGAAGGGCCTTCGAACATAGCTTGATGTAGTTTTGGATTAAATTTTTCCCCTAATTCAGGTTCAATCTTTTCAATCTTGTTCCTTTTGAAGGTTTCAAGAAGATCCTTCTTGGTTAGTTCAAGTCCTTCTATCATAGGTAAAGATTTTTCATCCAAAATATCGTCTGCAAGGTCTAGAGCTCTTTGTAGGTTATCATAAACAGTTAATATATCTCTTGACATCTTGGTGATGCCATATATTTCGGCTTCTTTTTTTTCCTTTTGCGCCCTTTTACGGATATTTTCATTTTCTGCGTAAGAGCGTATTAATTGATCTTTAATTTCATCCTTTTCAAGAGTAATTTTCTCAATATCTGAAATTATATCCTCTTCTAAATTATCAGAATTTAGCTCTTTTGGGATTTCATTTTCTAGTACAACTTCTTCATCGATCAAATCTTCATCAAGTAAATTATCTTTAAGGGATTCATCTTTTTCTTCTGTATTTACCATAATTTAACCCTAGCTATTAGCACTCCAAAATTTCTTGACCCTGCCAAAAAAATCCTGGTTAGCAGGGCTATTATTTTCACATGACTTTTCGAATTTCTTTAATAAATCTATTTGTTCTGTATTTAAGTTTACAGGTGTTTCAACGATTATTTCTATATACAGATCACCTTTAGTTCCTCCTCTTATAGCTGGCATACCCTTTCCTCTAAGCCGAAGCTGTTTATTATTTTGTGCACCTTCTGGTATTTTGACTCTGGTTTTTCCACCATCAACTGTTGGTGCTTCTAAGTCTCCACCTAGAGTTGCAGTGGTCATGGCGATAGGTATACGACAATAAAGATCTTGACCTTCCCTTTCAAATAACGAGTGTTTCTGTACTTCTATAAATATATATAAATCTCCAGAATGACCACCACGCATACCGGCTTCTCCTTCTCCGGTTAAGCGAATTCTAGTTCCAGTTTCAACTCCAGCAGGTATGCTCACGCTAAGCTTCTTTGACTTTTCTACTCTCCCTTGGCCATTACATAAACGGCAGGGATTTTTAATTATTTGACCCCTTCCAGAACATGTTGGACAAGTTCTTTCTACTGTAAAAAAACCTTGCTGTGCTCTTACTTTTCCGACTCCTGAGCAAGTAGGGCATGATGTGGGGCTAGCACCACTTTGGGCTCCTGTGCCACTACAGCTTTCACAGGAAACTGAAGTTGGAATGTCTATAGTAGTTTTCTTCCCCGAATAGGCTTCTTCAAGATTCACACGCATATTGTATCTTAAATCAGCACCTCGATTGGCTCTTTGTGTTGTATTAGTTCTGCCCCCGGAGTTTCCCATGAAGTCACCAAATAGATCTTCAAAAACATCTGAAAATGCTGAGGAAAAATCACCCCCACCCGCTTGCCCAGAATTAAAACCCCCGCCCATATTACCTTCAAAAGCGGCATGTCCATAACGATCATATGCTGCTCTTTTATTAGGATCTCCAAGAATTTCGTAAGCTTCATTTACTTGTTTGAATTTTTCTGTAGCAGAATCATTTCCAGAATTTCTGTCTGGATGAAGCTCTTTAGCTTTTGTTCTGAAGGCTTTCTTAATTTCCGCTTCAGATGCAGATTTTGAGCAACCTAAGAGATCGTAATAATCACTTTTGGACATTTTCTTTATCCTTTGGATTTGATACTAGCAGACCAGAGATAAAATAGGATCTAATATATAATCATTTGTCAGGTTTATTTAAATCCTCAAAATCAGCATCAACGATATCTTCAGCATCAGAGTTAGTAGCAGAACCATCATTTTCTTCAGTAGTTTGATTTGATTCAGATTCTGCTTTGTAGATGGCCTCACCTAATTTCATTGCAGATTCTGTAAGATCTTGAGCCCGTGCACGGATTTTATCGGCGGATTCCTCTTCTTTTTCGAGAGTTTCTTTTAGAGCCTTAATCGAAAGCTCAATGGCTTCGACAGTAGAGGGATCAATTTTATCAGAATGTTCTTCGAGGGATTTTTCAGTACTGTGAATCAAACCCTCAGCTTGATTTCTGGCTTCTATAAGCTCTTTCTTCTCTTTATCGGCCTCGGCATTTTCTTCAGCATCTTTAACCATTTTTTCTATATCTTCGTCTGAAAGACCACCAGATGCTTGAATAGTTATTTTTTGTTCCTTACCTGTCCCTTTATCTTTAGCAGAAACTGACACAATTCCATTAGCATCTATATCAAATGTTACTTCAATCTGTGGAACACCTCTTGGTGCAGGTGGTATGTCTTCCAAATTAAATTGCCCCAAGACTTTATTATCTGTGGCGATTTCTCTTTCTCCCTGAAAAACCCTAATAGTTACAGCACTTTGGTTGTCTTCTGCAGTAGAAAAAACTTGGCTTTTCTTTGTTGGTATTGTTGTATTTCTATCAATAAGACGAGTGAATACGCCACCAAGCGTCTCAATACCCAAAGACAGGGGAGTAACATCTAGCAATACTACATCTTTTACGTCACCTTGAAGTACTCCTGCTTGAATTGCCGCACCCATTGCAACCACTTCATCCGGATTTACCCCTTTATGTGGGTCTTTACCAAAGAATTTTGTGACCTCTTCTATCACTTTTGGCATTCGTGTCATGCCCCCTACCAATACCACTTCATCAATTTCTGTTTTTGTTAAACCAGCATCTTTTAAAGCTGCTTGGCATGGTTTCAAGGATTTATTAATTAAATCTGACACTAAACTCTCAAGTTTGGCTCGAGTTAGCTTTATAACTAGGTGCAAAGGTTGGCTAGTTTTTGGATCCATTGAAATAAATGGTTGATTTATTTCTGTTTGTGATTGAGATGAAAGCTCAATTTTAGCTTTTTCTGCGGCCTCCTTTAGTCTCTGGAGGGCCATTTTATCAGATTTTAGGTCA
>PACC02000079.1 GCA_002699695.2 Paracoccaceae bacterium
AGTCATATCAATTTACACTTCTATTTTATCTTTACTCTTCAAAACAAAAATGTGTAAACGCTACCACTTGCTTTAATTGGGATGTGGTTTTTTTGGATGCGCCCTTGCCCTACCCTGGCCATAGCTACTGAAGAGGTGATTGTTATAAGTATTATAAGTGTTATATCCCAAACGAAAATCTGAAATGTGCCTCTTTTGGTGCCTCTTCCTGAGGAGTTTTCAAGGTCTCCCACTCTCCAGCAACAAGCCACCAAAGCCCATAAAATAAGGGGTTTTCTAGAGAAAGAACCAAGAGGCCAAACCAAGAAAAACAAAAAACCCCACGATGTCGGTCAAAGGAGCGGTAAAAGTTCCGCGATACTAAAGAACTCTTTCAATAAACATTTTGACCCCAAACAGTGCTATGATGATTGACGCCGGTATTGAAACTGCCACACGGTACCATGAAATTCGAGACAAAATTGGTGTAATTAGAATGAAAGGAGTGAGGACAAGCAACTGTCCGACTTCGACACCAAGATTAAAGCTAAATAAGTTTATTAAGTAGTCTGAACCTTCAAGACCTATTTGTGTGAACATGTAGGCAAATCCTAAACCATGTAAAAGTCCAAAACAAAAAATAATGCCTATTCTGCTGATGTTTAGTTTCGTCCGAACTACATTTTCCAAACCGATCCATACAATAGAGGCGGCGATGATTGCTTCAACAAAGACTGGAGGCAAGTAAATATAACCCAAGCTACCGAGTATCAGCGTAATACTATGGGCAATTGTGAAGATGGTAACTTGGCTCAAGAGAGGGCCAATTTTATAAGAGAAAAAGAAAAGTCCCAAGACGAACAGAATATGGTCCAACCCTCCTGGGATTATATGTTTAATGCCCTGCTGAATAGCGGAAAAAATTATGGTTGCCATATTTGATTTTCTATCAGCGAGCGGAATGGGAGCTGTTTTTTCACCAGCCTTCAACCATGTGGTGGATGCTTTCACATCATTATCTATTTCCATTGAAAAATCACGGAAGATTAATGAACCAAGTTCCTTTTTCCAGGCAAAAGTTATCGTCTTGCCATCCTCTGGTGCTGTAGTCTTGAACGATATTATTGTAATTCGTATATTTTCTTCGTCTTCCACATCTTGGACATTTATCTCATTTAAATTGAGGCTTAACATCTTCTGATCAACCTTCAAGTATACACTGTCCTTTAATGAATCTATAGAGTCTCTGATCTTAGATTCTAATTCATCTATTTGTAGCCTCCTAAGTTCATCATATAATTTTACCTGGGGAGCATTTGCAGTATCGATAAACTTACTTGCATCAATACCAGACAAAAATACTTCTGCGTTGATAGAAAGATTCAGTTCTATATTTTTGCCGAAGATCCGATACTCAACGATTGAAGGCTTTATGCTATGTGCATGTACCAAATTCGTTATTAGATATAAAACTGCAATTGATAGGAAAAAGTTTAATCTTGATAGCATATTATTGTCTGAGTAATTTCATGTTGTGAGAATTAATAAATTAGTTTGTGATTATGTCAATTTGCCAAAACAAAAAATGTATGGAAATCAAAGTTTCTGTAATTATTCCAACCCTAAATAGAAGAGAATTGATTACGCGAGCCCTTGATTCAGTTGTCTCTCAGACTTACCCTATTCATGAAATTATTGTAGTAGATAATGGGTCGACAGATAATACGATTTTGATGCTTTCTGAAAACTATCCTTTTATAAAAATTCTTAAAGAAAAAAGGCTAGGCGTTAGTAGTGCGAGGAATACCGGTATTCGTGCGGCTAAAGGAGATTGGCTTGCTTTATTGGACTCGGATGATGCTTGGCATACAACAAAGATTGAACGACAGCTGGATTGTTATTCATCCATTGGAAAGGATTGTAGATTAATACACACCTCCGAAATATGGTACAAAAATGGCAAATTATTGAATCAAAAAAAGAAGCATAAAAAGTTAGGAGGGAATATTTTTAGTGAGTGCGTGGAGTTATGCTGTGTTTCTCCAAGTAGTTCTTTGATCAGAAAAGATATTTTCTCTGATGTTGGTTATTTTGATGAAGAACTTCCAGCATGTGAGGATTATGATTTTTGGTTGCGGATTTCTTGCTGTGAGGAGGTTTTGTTTGTTGATGAACCTCTGACAATTAAATATGGAGGTCATAAAGATCAGTTATCAAAAAAATATTGGGGGATGGATAGATTTAGAGTTATAGCGTTAGAAAAAATCATTAGACAAGGAAAACTAACGGAAGATCAATTCAATATCGCTTTCCAATCTCTTTTACTGCGTTTAAGAATAATCTATGAAGGAGCAAAAAAGAGAAAAAATATAAAAATTGAAAAAATGTATTGGGAAAAAATACAAAATTGGAAAGAGTTTTCCTGGAAGAGAAAATATTAGGTAGTTTTTGAGATGGCTAAAGGATGCATTTGTTGGGTAGTTGCCCTCTTACCCGAAGCAAAGCCTTTAATAGAGAAACTGGAGATGAAACTTCTCTCTAGAGATACACTTCATCCAATTTATAACAATGAAACTGGAACAGATTGGTTAGTAATATCTGGTGTCGGTCAGCTTAATGCAGCTTCTGGTTCAGCAACTTTGTATCAGTCTTGTCCAAAAGCGAATACAGCTATTTGGGTGAATATTGGAATAGCTGGGGGAAGTATAGCAGGAATTGGAGAGTTATTTTACATAAATTCAATTCGTGAGGAACATAAAACTAGAACTTTTTATCCTTTCATATTCCCAAACATTAAAATCAAAAATGCCAGTCTCGTCACTTATGATTCACCACAAAAGAATTATAACCAAGACTATATTTTTGATATGGAAGCTTGGGCATTTTATGAAACTATTCAAAAAAGAGTTAACAGAGAATTTATTGCTGTCTTTAAAGTACTCTCAGATAATTCAGAGGCAAGTATGAAAGGTCTTACCAAATTAAATATTTTTAATTTAATAAATGATAAACTGGAATTTCTAGAGAGTTTTAGAATAAAGGCACAAACTTTGTCAGGAGATGAATTTCGCAGACAAAGCAATCCAGAAATTTTTGACCAACTTATCAACAAATTTCACTTCACTTTTACGCAAAAACAGCAACTCAAATCTTTGATAAAGCGCTGGAATGTTCTTCTCCCAGGTAAATCTTTGAATTCTGTAATGGAGAATAAGGAGAGTGCTAAAGCAATTTTAGGGCACATTAAGGAAATTCTTGATGAAATTGAAATCGATTGGGATGAGAAGTGATTAATCAGATTTTTGTAGAGAAAGAAATAGAAAATCATCATAGAGTGAAATCTATTTTGGAAAGGTTTGCTTCTCTTTCCCCCATATATATTGATCATTATGGAGAACTATTTAACAAAAAAAATCAAAATTTTCGTGTTCAAAAATCTTTTCCAAACCTCATTCTTGCTAAGAAAAATGATGGACATGTTTTGCAAGCGCCTAAAAATTTCGGTATTGGTGATGCTTATAACTTTTATTTTTCTCACATGTATAATTGTCTGTATGACTGCGACTACTGCTTTCTACAGGGCATGTATTCATCAGCAGATTTCGTACTATTTGTAAACTATGAGAAATTTGAAGATGAGATCATAGAAAAAATAAAGCAATTGGAAGGTCGCAAGGTAACTTTTTTTTCAGGTTATGATTGTGACTCCTTGGCATTTGAAAAAATTTCAGGGTTTGTGGAACATTTCTTACCCATTTTTGAGAAATTTCCAAATGCTTTATTAGAACTAAGGACTAAGAGCATTCAACAGGAGCCATTGGTATTCAAAGCACCTATACAAAATTGCGTCATTGCTTATAGTTTGATGCCTGGTAATATTGCTAAACAGCTTGATCGAAAAGCTCCTTCCATAGAAAAGAGAATCAAAGCTTTGGAGTATTTAGCGAAAAAAGGTTGGCAAATAGGTCTGAGATTTGATCCATTAATATATGGGAAAGACTGGAAAGTATTGTACTCTGATTTGTTTGAGGACATTTTTAAACGAGTAGCCAAGGACTCTATTCACTCTGTGACATTCGGCCCTTTAAGGTTTCCAAAAGAAATGTTCAAGAATCTTGTCAAATTAAACCCAGAATCAAAACTACTTTCTGGTCCGCTCACTATAAGAGGAACGAAGATGACATATAATGCTGAGATTGAGTTAGAAATGATCAATTTTTGTGAAAATTTGATAAAATTATATGTACCCGAGGCACTGCTATTTACTTGCAGAGGTGATTTTTAATAATTCCAGAGAGAAATTCATGAGTATTAATAGATTTATAGTAACAGGGAGTTCCAGTGGCATAGGTAAGGCAATTTGTGAGGCTTTAATTGCAAAAAAAATTAGGGTTATTGGAATTTCCAGGAATGAGGCAAGGCATTATTTTGATCCCACATATTATGAATCCCATTTAATTGACTTGGCTGATACAAAAAATTTACCCACAAGATTGACGAGTGTTATAGAAAAATATGGTCAGTTTAATGGATTGATTTCCTGTGCTGGAGTAGGAAATTTTGGAAGTATAGAGAATTTTTCATTAATGCAAATAGAGGAATCTCTGAGAATAAATTTATTATCACATATTGTTTTAACAAGGTATCTTGTTCCATTATTAAAAAAACAAAATGGAGGAAACTTGATTTATATAGGCTCTGAGGCTGCCTTGGATGGCGGAAAACAAGGGAGCCTATACTCTGCTGCGAAATTTGGCTTGAGGGGATTTACCCAAAGTATAAGAGCTGAGGTTTCACATAAGAATATTAGGGTTGTCTTGATTAATCCTGGCATGGTCCGTACACCTTTTTTTGACAAACTGCATTTTGAACCTGGGTCAAATGTTCAAAACACTATACCTGTTGATGATATAGCAAAGGTTGTAATCAATGTCTTAGAGATGAGCCCAAACACTAGTATCGACGAGGTGGTGATAAACCCCATCATTAAGAGTGTAACAAAAAAGAAAATTAACAATTTTAACTAAAGGTTATTTTATAGATAAAAGGCAAGAGTTTTATGAGATTCTTGTCCCATATTCTTTAAAATTAGCATAAGCATATGTGTCTAGCTTGTGAACATTCATGGTTAGGATCACATTCTGGTTGGTGAGCTAGATAGGCTAAAACTGCTAAAAATAGCTGAAAAAA
>PACC02000031.1 GCA_002699695.2 Paracoccaceae bacterium
ACTGTATATCGTGCGCTTAACATTTGTAGCCAGATTCTAGAAATTGTTCTATTTCATCAGAGGTTCTGTAGCTGACATGAAATGATGCATGGGGTGGATAAGTGTGTCTGCTATCTCATTAAGTTACCAAGCTTACGACTGGTTGAATATCTCTTTCTTACTTGTTGCAGTCTAATGACAAAAGAAGAAGTCATCATTCTTTATCCAAGTTTATAGACATTTAGCATAAATACCTTTTGAAGCTTTAGCCTATTCCGTTTCGCTAAGTCTTCTGGTGTAGGGGCCGTATTTTCTGGAGGTTTTAAAAATAAAAGATGCTATTCTTGGTAGAAAATTTATGCCTGTATATAAAGTTTTTTTTGATTTATTATTATAACTCCCTCAACTTATTTACATTTCCTTTTTTTATATTTAATTCCCTCCGATTCCCATCCACTTTTCACCTCCCAATTTTTCGACCCTATTTGCCCAATCGAATACATCCATTTCCATTCTTTCTTATTAGTATTGGGATTTAATAATTTCGATAAAGTTTGGATATGAAGTTCCTTTGTCTTGAAATTCCATACAAAGTCCTTTCTTCTATTATTCATCCAATTTGCTAAGTATATGCTGCAGTTGACAATGGAATTCTCAACGCTAACAGTTCCATGGGTGTTAACATCAGTGCAAATTTCTATCCACTCATTGTTACCCAGGATGTATGCTTTATCACTGGAATAAGAGTTGCTTTGGTATTTTAGTAATACGGCCCCTCCACTATAGTTTCCCTGAAACGAATGCTTACACGTCATTTTAATATCTTTACTAAAACTAGGTGAAATGAATGACATTATAATCATGGTGGGTAAAATAAATATTAGTTTCATGCTTTTGTTAAAGTCCATTTTTTGCTTAAATTATATGAAAAGTTTCGTGAAAACGAAAGTTTTGAAATTAGTAAAGTTTGCATATTTAGTTTACAAAACTTCAAACTTAACATCTTTTCTAGGAAACCCCCACTTCAGAACAGTTGAAAGCACCCTCCTATATTATCCAAGGTTCATTGAGAGGGTGAGGGGTTCATAAACAGTGTTAAGCTATTGAAATGATACTTTGTGCTGCTTTCTGTCCCGTCAAATAAGCGCCATGGGTAGTCCCTGCATATTTAAAAATAGTGTGCTCTCCACACAAAAATAGTTTATTAGAAACAGGTTCTAAAAGGTTATCGAAATCATATTCTTTATTTGTTTCTTCCACATAGGAATAAGCCCCTCTAGAGAAAGGATCTGTGAGCCAGCTAGTAGCTATAAAGTTATTTACTTTGGTAACTTTATCTTTCCAAATATTTTTTAATACATCGAGCCCATCGTCTACTATTTCTTTTTGGGACATATTGTCCGCTTTCCTTGCATAATTCCCAAAAGAAAGGCCAAGCAGAATATTTTCATCAGAAAAAGTACGATAATTTAGCCAATATGGCCATCTGCCCTTTTCATCAGTCATAGTTCCAAAATACTGAGTATTTCTGTTCCAGAAAGGGTCATCAAATTTCAAGGCAAGTTTGGTGACTGTCCCAAAGCCTAATTTATTTATGCTTGATAAATGTTTTACAGGCAGATTGGGTTTAAATTCAATTTGATTTGTTTTCAGAACGCCTAATGGTACGGAACAAACAATATAATCAGCTTTAAAACTCTCCTTTTCGGTATCAACATGAATTAGGGCATTTCTATAGTCTATTTTATGGACGGGTGAATTTAGCTTTATATTTAAACCGGCAGCAAGAGAACTAAGAATTTTTTGATAACCAGAAGCAATGATAATATCTTCTCCTTCAAAGTATTTCATTTCATCATATAATGATGCAGAAATTTTTTCGATGGGACCTCCAATATCAAATTCTGCATATGCTGTAGCAGCCCATTTTATTCCTTGATCAGACCATTCCTTTGAACATTCATTCACTATTGCATCATGCAAATTAAATTGACTATTGTAAGATAGTTTATCATCAATTTTTTGAAGACAGTGGTTCCATTTGGCATCAATTTCGTCTATTTTATCTTCTTTTATTTTCCGGCCATTTCTATCAAAAAGCTCTAAACTATCATCATTAGTCAAAAAATACTTTGAACCATTTCTATCAGCTAAATTCTTTATTGGATTATTGTTTGATGGTCCATGTATCCATCCGGCACCAAATTCGAAAGGGGCTCCGAGAGACCAATCTGTTTTTATTCTTCCTCCAACATAGTCTTTTGCTTCTATAACAAGAATACTAGCACCATGTTTTTTTAGTAAGCTAGCAGCGGATAGACCGGATATTCCTGCTCCTACAATAATAATTTTTTTACCACTTAAGGCCTGCTTATTTGCAGTCGCAGTACTCGCATTAACTTGCATGCCCTCGAATGGACCTAGTCCTACCGCCATTGCACCCAAAGTGTATAAGCTCTTTAAAACATTTCTCCGATTTAGGCTCATTTTGATATCAAATATAAATTTTAATTCTTTTCCATACTCGCAAAACTAGTTTATTTTATGAAAAAACACAATCGATTGAAGTTGTGTTTGTGCTAATGACCACAACCGATCCCGCTCTCTCCTGTAGCTCCCTAAAGTTCCTGAAAGGGCATTTCTGGTTAGGATAAGGATCTCCTAAAACCCACATCCTAATCCAAGCAAGTATAATTGCTTAAATATTTGACTTAGAAAAAGAAGAAAGATCTGATATTTTGCTTACACAGTTTTTTCCACAAGGGATTTAAGTTTAAAAGCTTTAGTTTAATGCAACCTTTTATGGTTATTTTTTGATTTACTGGGTTAACTAAAAATTAGGAGAGCAAATGTTTCTTTATAATGCTGTATTAGAGCGGGCAGATGCGAACAACCCAGTCCTGGTCTGCCTTATTGGTGCGGGTAAGTTTGGAAGCATGTTTTTATCTCAGGTTCCAACAACACCAGGTTTAGAGGTTATAGCTATTATCGATCTAAATCCTGAACAGGCAAAAAGAACTTGTTTGCAAGTTGGGTGGCCAACCAATTTGATTGCTCGAACTACCTTCAGTGATGACATCAATGAAATAAGCTCAAAGCAGGAAATTGATGTCATGGTTGAAGCAACAGGTAACCCAATTGCAGGAATTTCTCATGCTTTATTTTCAATTAAGAATGGTTGGCATACTGTCATGGTTAACGTTGAGGCAGATGTCTTGGCTGGTGCGTATTTATCAAAGTTGGCACAAGCAGACGGTTTAGTATATTCCATGGCATATGGTGATCAACCGGCACTGACGTGCGAATTAGTTGAGTGGGCAAGAAGTATCGGATTTGGTATTGTTGCTGCTGGGAAAGGTACAAAGTATTTACCCTCATACCATTCATCAACCCCGGATACAGTGTGGGATTATTATGGATTAAGTTCTGCTGAGGCAGCTGATGCCGGAATGAACAGTCAAATGTTTAACTCTTTTATTGATGGGACAAAGTCAGGGTTGGAAATGGCAGCAATAGCCAATGCTACAAATCTTCAAGCTCCTGAAGATGGATTACTTTTCCCACCAGCGGGTGTTGATGAACTGGCCAATGTTCTTAGACCAAAGTCAATGGGTGGATTTCTTGAGAGAAAAGGGCAAGTTGAAGTTGTGTCTTCTCTCAAACGTAACGGTTGCAAAGTTTTTGGAGACTTACGCTGGGGTGTCTATGTCGTGATTGAGGCCACTAATGACTATACCGCTAGATGCTTTAAGGAGTATGGTATGAATACTGATGATTCCGGTCGTTTTTCAGCCATGTATAAACCATTTCATCTAATCGGACTCGAACTTAATGTCTCAATTTTTTCTGCTGCGTTACTTAATAAACCAACGGGTTCAACTCAAAATTTCCAAGCTGATGTCATCGCCACGGCAAAAAGAGAACTAGCCGCTGGAGAAATTTTAGATGGAGAAGGGGGATACATGGTTTGGGGCAAACTAGTTTCTGCAAAAAAATCGGTGGCTATTGGTGGCCTTCCCATAGGTCTCACCAGTGGATTAAAACTTAAGAGAAGGATAAGTTCGGGTAGTCCTGTTTTATGGAGTGACATTGAGTTTGATAATTCTTTAGAGGTTTTCAAAATTCGCAAGAATATGGAAAATGAATTCAAATCGGGTTAGCGGCCTAAGTTTTTGATATTCTGAGCTAAGCAAAAGAAAAAAGATATTTCACAAAAGTTTCTTTAAGTTAGACTTAAATATTTTGTGGGGCTGCTGCGAAAAACAATATTAATTGCTACATTTTCAATTTTCCAAAAAGAATACCTTGAGCCAAGCAAGTTCATCTATAGTTATATATTTAGTTTCTCATGGAATTTTGAGTAACCTATGATGCAATTAGAGAGCTCTCCAATAAAACTACCATCCATTGAAACGGTTCCATATTTTTATTGAATCGTCCGCATTGTTCACAACATGATAACAACTATGAGCTGCAGCTGTAGCACAAGCGTGGTTAGGAAGAATTCTCAAAAGATCTCCAGGTTTGAGGTTTGGAAGCTTAGCATCACTTCCTTCTCGAACTTGAATGATTCCATGCTCTTGCTGAACATTGGTTACAATTAAATCATCAATTAATTCGCCATTTTCATTGCATACTTGACCATAACCATAATCAATTTCTTGAGATGATGTTCCTCGATCCCGTGATAAAGCCATCCAACCTGAATCAACTATAATAGCATCAATTTCCCTATTAATACTAATGACCGTGGTTAGAACAGAAAGCGCAATTTCATTTAGTTCACATACGCCTACACCTGATTGAACTAGGTCAAAAAAAATAAATACTCCAGCTCTTAATTCTGTAATTCCTATATTTTTGCAGCCTGATAATGCAGTTGGAGTTGATCCGATAGTTACTAGTTCACAATTAATACCAGCTTTTTCAATTGTCTCTGCAGCTATCAGCGTCTGGTCAGCTTCATTTTTTGCACAACTATTGATATCTTTTTCGTTAGATAAACCATAACTTTCCCCAGCATGGGACATTACACCCCTAAATAGGTCAAACTCATCTAGACATTTACTAATTTTAATAAGTTGTTCATTTGCGTAAGGCCGAACTCCTGACCTATGCCCATCAAGATCTAATTCTATTACAGCAGTTATTCTGTGTCCTGTATTTTTATAAAAAGCAACTAATTCTTGTGCTGTTGAAATGTTATCAACTGAAACTGTTATTTTGCAATCATTCGACAAATTTTTTGCTATTCGGCTTAATTTGTTTGGAACAATTGCAACGGAATAGAGAAAATCATTTATCCCACTGCTTTTTAACTGTTCTAATTCCTCTATAGTTGACACCATTGCACGCTGACCAAATTCTTTGACCAGTAGTTTTGTTATTTCAAGACATTTGGCAGTCTTTAAATGCGGTCGAAAATCAATTTTCCGCTTTGAAACAATTGATTTAATTTTTCTTATATTATTATCAAGTTTGCCTCTATCCAAAATAAGGCACGGGGTGAATAGATCTTTTAACATTTAATTATTTAGTTGTCCTTCAAATTTTGTATCTTTAAATCGCTTGACTCTATAATCATTTAAACCAAAGCTTATCGTATCAAATTATTCTATACAAATGTATATGATTTTGATTGTCGAAATTGTTTGTAGATTCTTAAAAAAATATTTAGAGGAGAGGATAAATGAAAAGTCTATTAAAAAAGAAACCATTTGGTTTATTTAGTTTAGTTTTATTATGTTCTGTTTCTTTTTTTGGTTTGAATGTTCAAGCTGAAACAACATATGAAAAAATTAAGAGAACAGGCAAAGTAACTGTTGGTACAGAAGCAGCTTTCCCACCCTTTGAATTTGTAGAAGATGGAAAGATTGTTGGTTATGGAAAGGATATACTTGATTATATCATCGCTGATCTAGGAGTTGAACTTAATCAGTTAGATCTTCCTTGGCAGGGAATTCTTCCTGGCGTGTTAGCAGGAAAATTTGATTTCGTAGCTACCAGTGTCAGTATTCGTGCTGAAAGAGCAAAAAAATATGCTTTTACCGTACCTATTGCTGAAGGAACAAACTGGGTTATGAAAAGAAATGGTGATACCTCTATAATGAGCCCTGATGATTTATCTGGAAAAGTGGTATGTACACAATTAGCATCAGGTAGTGAAAAGGCTACTCAAGAATGGGAAGAAGATATGAAATCACGAGGGTTAGCGGGTTTTAAGGAATTGAAACTCTTTACCGCTCACCCAGAAGCAACTTTGGCATTAGCCAATGGAACTTGTGATGCGCAAACTCAAACTGTACCAAATTTAGCTGTAGTAGCAAAAAAGCAAAAGGGAGTTTTTGAACTTGTTGGTCCAATAACTGATAAAACATACATGGCTTGGGTCACTCGCCCCGAGGATACAGACTTACGAGATTATTTAAGTTCAAAGATACTTGAAATGCGCGACAAAGGTATAATTGATGAAATTCAAGATAAATGGTTTGGCTTTAGAATGCCAATTCCAAGTGAAGGTCATTTACCTGAAGGTGCACTTTGATTTTAATTAATAACTAAATTTAAGATTGCCTTAAAATTATTTAAGGCAATCTACTTATTTGTTAGTAAAAATCATGAGATTTGACATAAGTTATATTTTTGATGCTTTACCAAGGCTAATTGAAGGGGCATTAATCACTTCACAAGTTGCAATTTTGGGTTTTTGTTTCAGTATTGTTTTAGCTACTTCTATAACTATTGCTCGCACCTCTTTTAATTCAAGAATTTTTAATGGATTTATAGCCTTTTATATTAGTTTTATAAGGGGAACACCTCTTTTGGTTCAAATCTTTTTGATTTATTATGTTTTACCAGTTTTTGGACTAAATTTAGCACCATTCCCCGCTGGAATTTTAGCTATAACTCTAAATAGTGC
>PACC02000056.1 GCA_002699695.2 Paracoccaceae bacterium
CACAATTAGAATCAATTGGGAGCTGCTTACTTTCCTTAGACTGCACCTTCATAAAAGATTTGCCAATTTATTATCAATATTATGTACATCAGGATTCAATTAATGACATATTTTGTGTGATAGCATTCCGCGCTCCGAAAAAAAAAATCTACTTTACATTTCGACAATTTCAAGCTACAACTTATCTACTGCTCGATAGGTTTCTTGCCTGTATGAAACCTGCCTCAATAACTAGCGCCCTCTTTTTGAGGGCGTTTTTTTTGAACCATTATGGCAAGCCTTTTTACAACTTTTTTGATAACTTGCATCTTGCTATCATCATCATCCCATATTGCCGAGATAATTATCTTGCTCTCCTTTATTTTAATCTTGGACTTATTACTTTCAATAAATTTCATTAATCCTTCTGGATCAGAAAATTTATTCTCATAAAAACTTAAAGACAACCCTATGGCTCCAGCTTTTAAAGCATCAATACCAGCTGAAATACAAGCATTCTTAATGCTCATAACATCGATAAGAGTATTTATTTCCTGTGGAACTGGTCCAAACCTATCTCGAAGCCTTTCACAGAATTCATCTAATTCGTCATCACTCTTCAAGAATGCTAATTCCCTATAAAGAGTCAATCGGACACTTAAATCGGTAACATAATTTTCAGGAATTAAAACTGGAACGTTTAAATCTATTTGAGGACTTAAAGCTTCTTGTTCATAATCAGAATTCACTCCATCAGCTTTTAACTTCTCAATAGCTCGCCTAAGCATACTCTGGTATAATTCATAACCGACTTCTCTGATATCTCCTGACTGTTCCTCTCCCAAAAGATTCCCTGCTCCACGGATATCAAGATCTTGACTAGCTAAAGAAAATCCTTGCCCTAAAGAATTTATGCTAGCCAAGATTTTTAACCTTTTTTCACCTTGAGGAGTCATCTTTTTTTCACAATCGTAGGTTAAGTAACAATAAGCTCTAGTTTTTGAGCGACCTACTCTACCCCGTATCTGATATAACTGTGAAAGCCCAAACATATCAGCTTTGTAAACTATCAACGTATTTGCATTGGGAAAATCTAATCCACTCTCTACTATAGAAGTAGACAAGAGCAAATCTATTTTTCTTGACAAGAAATCATTGATAACCTCATCTAATTTTGGACCAGGAAGCTTCCCGTGCGCAATATTAAAGGAGACATCAGGAACTTCAGAGTTTAGAAAATCTACGATTGAAGTGATATCAGAAACCCTGGGCACAACAAAAAAGCTCTGACCTCCTCTGCTTTTTTCACGAAGCAAAGCCTCTCTTAAAATTATGCTGTCAAACTCCGTCACAAACGTTCTCACTAAAAGCCTGTCTACTGGTGGAGTAGAAATTAAAGAAAGATCTCGCACTCCTGTCAAAGAAAGTTGTAATGTTCTTGGGATAGGTGTTGCTGTTAGTGTTAAAACATGAACATTTGCCCTAAATTTTTTCAAAACTTCCTTATGGGCAACTCCAAAATGTTGTTCCTCATCTACTATTAAAAGGCCAAGTTTATTAAACTTAACATTTTCCGACAATAGAGCATGTGTCCCAATCACTATATCTACTAAGCCAGACTTTAATTTATCATACACGGTTGATTTATCTTTCGCACTTTCAAATCGTGTTAGCCTTTCAATGTTAATTGGCGTATCTTTAAAGCGATCGAGAAACGTATAGTAATGCTGTCGGGCAAGCAAAGTAGTAGGAGCCAGCACTGCCACTTGAAATCCATCTAATGCAACAACTAGTGCTGCTCTTAAAGCAATTTCTGTCTTACCAAAACCTACATCACCACAAATTAAACGATCCATAGGAAAACCAGATCCAATATCTTGCAGAACATCCCTAATAGCAGAGTCTTGGTCTTCCGTTTCTTCAAACTGAAAGCCTGAACAGAACTTATCCCATAAAGAAGGATCAGGAGTATGAATGACTCCCTTGCTGATCAGGCGCTTAGCAGCAATTTCAATTAAATTTTTAGCTAACTCATTAACACGTTTTTTGGCTTTAGCTCTTCGGTCCTGCCACCCAACACTCCCTAATTTATCCAAAACTCCAACTTCTTGTCCATATTTTGAAAGCAAGTTAAGATTTTCAACTGGTAAGAATAACTTGTCTTGGCCCAAATATTGGATGATCAAACAATCGTGAGGAACCCCAGCTGCCAAAATTGTTTTGAAACCGATGTATTTTCCAACACCATGATCTATGTGAACAACTAACTCTCCGATCCCAATTTCAGCCAAATCATGAAGTGGGTCATTTATTTTTTTTTCGTATCGTCTCTTTCGGAATAATCTTTTACCTAAAATATCTTGCTCTGAAATGACAAGTAGACCAGGGACTACAAAGCCACCTTCAATAGGTAAAATCCCAATGCCAATTCGTTTCGGAGAAATCTGATTTTGATGTAAAAAAACATACATTTGAGAGGATGAATCCCATGCACAAGAATCAAAAATTTCCAATTCATTCAAACTTTGATCTTTAAATAATTTCTGCAATCGCTCCAAGGAACCCATTGAATAAGCTGCTATTGCAATCAAATTCCCGTCTTTCTCCATGTTGCGCAAATAATCGGCAGCAGTCTTAAATAGATCCACACCCTCTGTTTGCCTTTCCAGACTAAAATCTTTGCCAATATGTCCTCCAAGATCTAAGTCTTGGCCACTCATTTCTCCCTTAAACTGTGAAAAATAAATTTTCCTGAAATCAGTGGTCAGTTTTTTCCATTCAGTCTTATTGATATATAGATCCATAGGATTGATTGGATTAAAAATAGAGGTAAACTTGGTATGTTTTGTGCTATTAGATTTTCTCAACTCAAAGTACTCGGATATTTGTTCTGATCTTTGCTGTAAAAAAAGGTTAGAATCTGAGTCAAATGAAACAATTGGGTCTTCAATGAAATCAAATAAACTATTCATTTTTTCATAAAAATAAGGTATCCAGTGTTCATATCCTGGAAAAATTTGCCCTGAGAGGACCGAGTGATAAAGATAATCTAGCTTACTTGGGATACCAAAATTCTTGAGATAATTTTTCTTAAATAAAGAAATATGCTCTGGACCTAAACATACTTCTCTGACTGGAGTTAGAAAAATAACTTCTTTTATTGAACTTACACTCTTTTGATCATTGACAGAAAAAAAACGGGCATTTTCTAAATTATCACCAAAAAAATCACATCTAATAGGGTGCAAAGTAAGCGGAGGGAAAACATCAATAATTCCTCCTCTAATTGAGTACTCCCCCACATCCAATACTTTTGCAGTTTCCAGATAACCGGCAAAATTCAAAAACACCTTTAATTTTGATAAATCGGTGTTTTTTCCGACTCTCAATTCATATGTTAGATTCTTAATATGTGATATTGGTAACACCCTTTGCGTGATAGCATTCACAGTTGTTATAACTAATCTCTTCTGCATATCTAAATTGCTTAGAGAGGATAACGCAGCTAATCGCTCTGCTTGAATAGTAAGTCTCGGACCCGACCTATCAAAAGGAAGACAGTCCCAAGCTGGAAAGTAAAGCGTTTCAATACTTGGGCAGAAAAAATTAATTGCAGCCTTAAGTAAATTTGCCCGTCTGTCATCACGAGCAATATGTAAAATGTTGCAATGAGCGTTACTAAATAAGTTACTCAACAAAAATCCATCATAGCCCTCTGGAACACTGGAAACCGTGATTTCATTAGTTTTGTCAAAGCAGGATATTTCTATTCTTTTACCAATCATAACTTTAAAATTAACCTATGCTACGCTCAAAAGCCCCTAATTTTTCTGTTAAAAACATAGTTCCTATTTCTTAAGTTCTAAGTCTTTTCCATTATCGAATTTAATTTAATTTTGCGATGTTTTCCTTGAAATGGATATTGAAACTCTTTAGCATTCTAATGTCCTATTAGTACATATGATGTGAGATTTTTTATATGAATACTTGTGTTACAGATTTTCCTTCACGTCGAGGAAGAAGACTTCGAAGCAATCCTTGGATAAGAAATCTTGTTGCAGAAAACCATGTAACACTAGATGATTTGATATGGCCAGTTTTTGTAAGAGAAGGAACCAATATAACAGAGCCCGTGCCTGAATTACCCGGTGTGAACCGGTATAGTATAGACACACTTGTTGAGCAAGTCATTAAAGCGTCAGACTTAGGAATTCGATGTGTCGCAGTTTTTCCATGCACCCCTAGTAACCTAAAAAATGAAACTTGTGAGGAGGCTTGGAATCCAGGAAATTTGGTTAATAAAACAACTCAATTAATAAAGAAAAAGATCCCAGAAATGGGGGTAATGCTAGATGTAGCTTTAGATCCCTATAACTCTTTCGGCCATGATGGTCTTGTAAGAAATGGCCAAGTCTTAAATGATGAAACCCTGGAAGCATTAATGAAACAAGCTCTTGTTCAAGCTGAATCGGGCGCAGATATTCTAGGACCATCAGACATGATGGATGGGAGAGTAAAAGCAATAAGAGAATCTTTAGAGAAAAATTCCTATCAAAACACTTTGATATTAAGTTATTCAGCAAAATTTGCATCTTCTTTTTACGGCCCATTTAGATCTGCAATTGGCTCTTCAGGAAATTTAGTTGGTGATAAAAAAACATATCAATTAGATTACCGCAATTCAGAGGAGGCTTTGCGGGATGTAGCTGCAGATATTAAAGAAGGGGCAGACATGGTAATGGTTAAACCTGGCATGCCATATCTTGACCTATGCAAGCAAATAAAGGAAAGATTCAAAATCCCAACTTTTGCATACCAAGTTTCAGGAGAGTATGCCATGATTGCTTCTAGCATTGAAAAAGGTTTTTTTGATAAAAATCAAGTTATCATTGAGAGTATTACTTGCTTTAAACGAGCCGGATGTGATGGAGTCCTAACATACTTTGCTCCAGAATTAGCCCAGATTCTCTATTCAAACTAGGCGTAAAAAGCGTATCTGGGTTTAACATAGGAGGCCAAAAGAGGATTCAAATTTCTTTAGAATTGTAATTCAATATTTAAACTAATGGAGACAGGAGTATTTATCCATGAATTTCCTAAAACGCAGAAAACTATTAACCGGGGGTTTGGCTTTAATATCATCAGGAATTATGATGGGATGTAATGCCAAAAATGTAGAAAATGCCGGCAACAACATTTTAACTGAGGCTGAAGAATCTTTAGAAATACTGTTTGAAGTAGCTCCCGATTCTCGCGACATCTATAATAAATCTGCAGGAACACTTGTCATGCCCCGAGTCACCAAAGCAAGCTTTGTTTTCGGCGGAGCGTATGGAGAAGGTGTTTTAAAGATTGGGGGAGCTCCTGTTGATTTCTATTCAGTTGCAGCTGCATCATTTGGTTATCAACTAGGAGCTATTCAATATCGGCATGTAATTTTCTTTATGACTGAAGATGCTCTAAGAACTTTTCGATTGACCGACGGTTGGGAGATAGGAGCAGATGCAGAAGTATTTTTTAGAAAGCAAGGTGCTTCTGTTGGAGTAACAAATAACACTCTAATGAAACCAATCTATGCAATTGTTTTTGGCCAACGGGGAGTAATTGCCGGGGCATCGTTAGAAGGAGCAAAATACTCGAGATTAATAAGGTAAACAGTTCTTTAGGTTAATCGCTTAATCAAACTTGAAGTATCGAATCTACCACCATCCATGTCTTGAACATCAGAATAAAATTGATTCACTAGGGCCGTGATTGGTAATTTCGCTTTATTAAGATTGGCCTCTTCTAAACAAATATTGAGATCTTTTTTCATCCAATCAACAGCAAAACCAAAATCAAATTTGTCATCAAGCATAGTAATGCCCCGATTATCCATCTGCCAGCTTCCAGCTGCACCCTTTGAAATAACATCAAGCACTTTTTTCCCATCCAATTTAGCTTTCTTAGAAAAACTTAATCCTTCAGCCAATGCTTGCAACAAGCCAGCTATACAAATTTGATTTACCATCTTTGTCAATTGCCCCGAACCTGACGGACCCATTAAGCACGAAAACTTGGCATAGTTTGAAATTATTGGTTTGACCTTTGCATAATGTTCCTCCTTACCTCCACACATTACAGTTAACTGGCCATTTTCAGCTCCAGCCTGGCCACCTGAAACTGGGGCATCAATAAACCCCACGCCTCTTTTTTGTGAGTAAATTGCCAACTCTTCAGTTATTCTCGCAGAACAAGTAGTATGATCTATCAATAATGAACCCTCTTTCATTGAATCAAGCGCCCCCACATCTCCCAACAAAACCGATTTCAAATCTTGATCATTCCCCACACAGCAAAATACAAAATCTGCATCTCTTGCTGCCTCTGAAGGATTGACAGCCAAATTCCCTCGGTACTGATTTATCCAATTTTCAGCTTTTTTAATAGTACGATTATAAATAGTGACATCATAACTCGATGAAAGATGACCAGCCATGGGGAACCCCATGACTCCGAGACCTAAAAAAGCAACCTTTGACATATACTCCTCCCAAAATTAAAAGAATACTGGTTAAGTTAATTTAAAATTATTCTTGGTCAAGTAGGACTTTATAAATGCCAAAACTTTTCAAATCACTTGTGGTATTTTTTATTGCAATAATTTCAATTGTAATCTGTTCCATACTTTTCATGCTTTTCTTGGCACAGCAATCTATACCGGACTATAATAGAGTAGTCGAAAGTTCATTTATAAAAAAAGAAATAAAAGTTTTTAGAGATGAATATGCAATACCTG
>PACC02000093.1 GCA_002699695.2 Paracoccaceae bacterium
CTAATATTGTTAAGATGGGGTCCAACACTATTCTTGGCTTCAAACCCAATTTGATGGCATGCTTTACATTTTTTGAAAAGTTTTTGGCCACTAGACTCCTCAGTTGCTGAAATGCTATAAAGTTCGATACTCAAAAAAATTGGGAGGGCTAAAAGCAATTTGAAAACTGGTGTAAATAATTTCATAAGGTTGTGTTATATATATCAGCGTTCATCACATCAAGATATTAGCTTGGATTATATCAATTAAAAGACCTATATTTTTCATAAAAAGATCTAATTTGATCGGAAATTAAACCTGGATCTTCTTCATGCATTAGGTGCCCATGATTTTCATTAATTTGAACCTCTGAATTCATGATTTCCTTTGACGCTTTTATACTGTCTGAATTTTGAACTATATTATCTTTCTCTCCAAGGATAAAAGCAATAGGTATGCTTAAGTTTTGCCACTCTCGTGCTAACTTATTGAGATTCCATTGAGACATCATGGCTAAGGTCCCCGCAACATGGGTTTTGGCTGAGATTAATTTCTTATAATACTCCACGCCTTCTGGACTTATTTTGCTTCCAGTCATTTTTAAAAATTTTCCAACTTGATTGTTAGAAGAATATAGAGATGTAAAAAGTGGTACCGTAAAAGGGCTCATGGCCAGGATTTTAGCAAGAAGTGGATAGAGTATGCCTGCGAAGCCAGAAAAATTCCCTAAAGCCCCATTTAGACATAGAATTCCATCTGCTTTGAGATCAGAAATCAAGGCTAAGTTTATGGCGACTGCCGATCCCGCAGAGTGCCCTATTATTAGATTTGGTTGTATTTTCAATTTCTTTAACATAATGGCCAAGTCTATAGTCATTAGTTCCAAGCTTGATCTATTTCTTGTTCCTAGCTTTGTAAAACCATGACCAGGAAGATCTACCACTATTACTCTGAAGTCATTTTTTAAACAATTTAGTACTAAACGCCAACTATGTGCTGATGCCCCGGCTCCATGTATCAGTAATAATGTAGGCAACTGCTCAGGTTTTTTTTCTTGATTTTGAGTGTCCTGAATGTGCCACATATGGGGCGATGAGTTTACAAACTGGCTTAGTTCAGAATGAGGCCAATTATTTTTTTCCTTCTCCCAGTCCATTCAGTCTAACTTACTTATAACTGCATCCGAAAGTTGTTTTGCATTCGCTCTGGGGAGAGTTAAATAGTGCCCCCCCAAATTTTCTGCGAGCTCCTTAGCTGATGCTTGCATTCGATTAGATGTATCAATTAAAATAGATTTTACCTCGTTGGCACAAAATAATTTCGCCATTTGTGTGCTGTCTTTAAGAGCCTTTTCTCGGCCTTTGCTCCCTTCAAGATTTATATTGGCTTTGCCATCGGTCAAAATCACAGCTACAGGGGAAAATCCTTTATGCCTATAATCCAATGCAATTTTTAAAGTTGCCTGAAGGCCTGAGGCAAGCGGCGTTCCACCTCCGCCAGGTAATGAACTCAATGCTTTTTTTGTTTTTGTAAGTGATTTGGATGGAGAAAGTAAAGTATCAGCAGATTCTCCTCTAAATGCCACAAGTGCGACCTGATCCCTGGAAGAATAGGCTTTCGCTAGCAGTAATTCTACCGCACCTTTTGCTTCAGCAAGCCGGCCAACAGCTAAAGAGCCAGAGGCGTCAACTGAAAAAATAATTAATCTATTCTTAAAATCTTGGTATCTTCTTATTTTTATATCATTTGATCTGAATTCAATTTTCTTTTTTCTTATAGGCTTTGCGTTTTCTGTTGTTTCAGAGGGCTTTCTCAATTGTTGCCAAGGGGCTGCAGTACGTAATGTACCAATAATGTCAATTCTGTTTCTACCATTGGGTGTGCCTTGGCGAGAAGGCAAAGGACGCCCACGCAGAAAGGAAAATTTTTTCTGTCCGCTTCCTGAATTATTAAATTGTATCTTTTCAGGCGTTTTATTTCCTTTTTCTATGCTTTCTAGAATACTAATAGGTAGGTTACATTTTGCCGCTTCAATTAGGAGTTCTAAAGGAATCTCTTCCTCTTTCATATTATTATTTTTCCCATCTTCCATATCGTTTTGTTGAGATTGTTCCGGGTTGGGGTTATCTTCCTGGATGTCAGGCAAGAATTTAGCTCTGTGTGAGAGGGTAAGGGATATGCTCTCAAGAACATCTTTTTCTATCAGCGTTTTTGAACCTCGCAAAGCTGCCAAGACAGTAGCAACTTTCATAGTGAAGATGGGAGGCCTGAAGCTATTTATCCCAAGAGATAATGCTAAATGTATAACATCAAACAAAAATTTTTCAGGAATTTTGATGTTTCTTAAAATTTGCCTAGCCTTTTTAACTCTCTCATTATCTATTTGAATATTTGACACTTTGGACAAAGGGATTGAGTCAAGGTTTATAAACAAGGATATTCTATCCATTAAACTAATGGGGGTCTGTTCCTCGTCGCTAATGCCTTCATCAAGAATGAGCAATGACAGCATGTCTCCAGAATCTATCCGTTGGGAAAACCTTGCTGCTATATTAGGTTCAATCCTTTCTCCCATAACAAGCTTTATAAATTTTGGAGTACCGTCAAATAGGCCTTTTGAATAAACAGCTCTTCCTTGTTCAAGAGTGGAAGCGAAGTCTAGCCCTCCCTCCAAATGCATTTCAGAGATCCCTGGGTGGACCTTTTGTATATTGAATTCAGTAAGGTTATACTCAATTACTTCAAGAACCTTGTCTCGGGTGGGACTATGACGTGCTTTCAGGACTAAGCCCCCCAAACCAAATGGTTCAGCAGCCAATATCATAACAATCTGTGTTAGGGCCCAAATGGGATCGGAATAATCTCTGCTATTGCTACTACCCGCATTTGCTATTTTTTTTTCTTTATTTTGGGGTTTTTCCATCAGGATTAAATTTTATTTACCTAGAATTTCTTCCACTGTTTTCTCTACCCGAACACTCGATCCCACATCATCAAGAGGATCTTTCCTTAATCTATGCCCCATGCATATAGAAGCTACCTTTCTAAGGTGCCCTATATCAATCATAGGTTTATTTTCAAATGCAGCTTGCGCCTTTGCCGCTCTTAGTAAAGTTAACTCACCTCTAAGACCATCAGCTCCAAGCTCCATACAAAGCTCGGCACATTTCTCCAAAATTTGATCCGTACTTTCGACCTCACACAATCGTTTTTGTGCTCTTAAAATTTTTCTTCTTATTTTAAGATCTTCTTTTGCCCAAAAGTTAAGAAATTCTTGGTTTTTATCATCAAACTTTGTTCGCCTTTTAATAACCTCAATTCTTTCGGGCAGGGTATTGGGGGACTTCACTTCTACCGATAAACCGAACCGGTCCAATAACTGCGGTCTAAGCTCTCCTTCTTCTGGATTTCCAGATCCCACTAGAACAAATCTTGATTTGTGTTTTACAGAAAGGCCTTCCCTTTCCACTAAATTTTCACCAGATGCGGCAACATCTAATAAAAGATCTACAATGTGATCCTCCAGAAGATTAACTTCATCTATGTATAGGTAGCCTCTATTGGCATATGCTAACAAGCCGGGCTCAAAGCTCTTTTTTCCTTGGCTTAAGGCTATCTCTAAATTCAAGGAACCAACCACCCTATCCTCAGTTGAGCCAAGTGGTAAATCTATAATTGGTGTTGATTTTTTTTCCATCTTCCCCTTTTGAATATCTTCGCAGTAGGGACATTCTTCCGTAACTTGATGACAATTGTAAGGACATCCTTTTACAGCTCTTATCTCGGGTAGTAAGGCAGTTAGAGAACGGACTATTGTAGATTTACCTGTTCCTCTTTCTCCAAAAACCAGGACGCCACCGATGAAAGGGTCAATAGCCGTCAAAATAAGGGCTTGTTTCATTGTTTGTTGTCCTACAATAGCCGAAAATGGAAAATTTAATGTCATTTATGTTACCCGTGATTTTGTTAAAGTACTGACTTTCCGCCCCAAGTTCCTGTGGCCTTTTGCACTCTAAAACGGGCATATAATTCTTCAGAGAACCATTGCCCCTCCCTTACAGATTTAATTGCTCTGGCGTGGGGACCATCTTTCCTGGCAAATTCGGACATCGATTCTGCATTAGGCCATATAGAGAATGTAACTTGATGAAACCATGGTATTTCTCCTAACCCCATTTTGAAAACCACATTTTCATTTTGACCAATCATTTTAGAAATGGCAGGTACCTTTGACCAGAAATTAAGTAAAATACTTGGTTTGATAGTGGCTCTCGTAAGTGCCGCCAACATATTTTTTTTTAAATCTATTGGTTCTTTTATAATAGGTTTAAATGGGTTGCATCTATCCCATTTACCTTTGCTGGATATGGGAGTAAGAAATACTGTCCAATTTTCAACTGAAAACTTCCTATATTTGGCAAAAATATCTTCATTGCCAATGACACTTTCTGCTAGATCTAAATTTTCCCAAACACCCAAAATGGCATAAACGCTTGTATTTGGATAAGGAGTAAATCCTTCCCCTGTACCCGATCCAAAAAGCTTAAAAAAAATCATTGCATCTATTCTTTTTAATTTTCTTCTAGCAAATCCCATTTGTGCAAATGCCCAGAGTTTTCGAATGATTCCATCGAATCGAAAAAAACTTATAGTAACTGTTTGAATATTGCTCTCCATTGGGAAAAATTTATTAAAGTGTATTTTGAGGTTAAAATCAAAGAAGCCGTCCTACAAAAAACCATTCATTTAATATGTTGTCAAATTTTTCTGGCATGCTAGATTTCCGTGGTGTTAAAAAGAGCAGACAATAATGAATTTGGCGGTAAGCAATATTCCCCAGCTGAGCAAAATGCTATAGTGATTGGAGCTGGTTTTGGGGGGTTAGCGGCAGCTATGCGGTTGGGTGCCAAGGGTTACAAAGTTTTTGTTATTGATAGGCTTGAATCACTGGGGGGCAGAGGATCTTCCATTATTAAAGGGGGGCATCGTTTTGATTTGGGTCCCACAATTGTTACACTCCCAAACATGTTTCGATCATTGTGGAAAGCATGTGACAGGGATTTTGATCAAGATGTTACATTAAAAGCTCTAGATCCATTTTATAAGATAAAATTCCCTGACAATTCTGAATTTTTTGCAACTTCTGATCAGACTGCAATGCGTGAACAAGTCATGAATTTTTCTCCAGGGGATTTGCATGGGTATGAAAAGTTCATGCGAGAGTCCAAGACACGATATAATATAGCCTTTGCGAATGAAGCTAGCATAGGCAGGGTTTCAATGCATAGGCTATGGGATACATTAAAGGTTCTTCCACTTTTTGGATTACTTCGAGCTGATCGATCAGTATTTCAAATGGCTGCGGCAAGAGTAAAAGATCCGAGACTCAGATTTGCATTAAGTTTCCATCCACTGTTTGTTGGGGGGGATCCATTTAATGTGACTTCCATGTGGGGATTAGTCAGCCATATTGAGAAAGCTTATGGTGTGCATTGTGCTATTGGGGGATTTGCTGCCATTGCTGAAGCCATGGGAAAGATTATTCGGGAGCAAGGGGGGGACATAATATTAGGTTCTGAGGTTAAAGAAATTACCTATAGCGGTAACAAAGTTACTGGAGTGACTTTGACAGATGATCAACATCTAAATTCAAATCTAGTCATTTCTAATTCGGATCCATGGCGAACATACAGTGATCTCTTGGGTAAGA
>PACC02000013.1 GCA_002699695.2 Paracoccaceae bacterium
CTCCATATGATTTGCGGATAGTAGATTTATCCAAAGGTGAACAGAAAACACCTGAATATAAGGCTATTAACCCAAAGGGAAAAGTGGCAGCACTAGTGCGCCATGATGGGAGTGTTTTAACTGAATTTTCAGCAATTGCCATGTGGTTATCCATGACTTATCCAGATAAAAGACTGATGCCGACTGACTCAGAGGGGATTGTTCGTACCATCGAGATGTTGGATTTCATTGTAGGTACTGTTCACATGTTGTCTTGGCGGATGTGGCGGCGTCCAGACGCTTATTCAGATGATCCGACTGGACAAGAGTTATTGAGGATGCGTGGTAAGACTGCAATGCTCAATGCGCTTGATTTGGTTGATACCCATCTGATTGGTAAAGATTACCTGATGGGTGAGTTCTCTGTTGCTGATGCAGCACTTTATTACAATGAGTTTTGGGCAGTTGATGTTGCCGGTTGGAATCTTCCTAAGAATGTTCAGGCTCATTATGAGCGAATGAAGACTAGACCTTCGGTTCAATCATCCCGTGAAATTGAAGGCGTAACCTAAAGTATTTGCAGATCACCCTGGTAATCCCATTTTCATTAACTGTTCATGATGGGTTCGCGCTAGGTCACGATTTCGAATTTCTTCGCCTAACTATACATACAAGGAAATAATACATTTAGGGCTGATTTATTTGAATTTAAATTGGCACAAAAAAGTAAAATTAATTTAGAATTCAAGTAAGTATAATCCACCGCAAATAGCACCATTTTTTTCTTTTCGAATATTAGATGTACTGAAATGGCATATTCTATAACCCAATTCTCTGCAAAGATTGTCTATATAGTTTCTTGAATGTGAGTATCTTCCTGAATTTTCAAGACAGTAACCGTCTTTTTCAGTGTGTTCTGTTGAAAATACCAACCGTCCATTCTTGCTATTACGAAATTTGATTAGGCGGAAAATCTCTAAAAGTTCGCCTATATAAACAAAAACATCAGCTGCTATGAAGTAATCAAAATTAAGTGTCTCTGTCGATAAAAAATCAGCAAGATTGTAGTGGCTTAATTTATCATAAGTATTCTTTTTTTTCGCTTGATCAAGCATAGGCTTTGACAAATCAACTCCGTGCAAATTGGTGCAATATTTACCTATTTCCTTTCCAATTAACCCGGTCCCACAACCTAAATCTAAAACAGATCCTAATGATGATTGGGAGTGCTCTCTTATTATTTCTGTGAGCATTCGTGGTGTTTGATAATCAAGTTTATCGATTAACGATTTCTCAAAGTTACCAGCATAATGGTCAAAAAGTTTTTCTACGTAACCTGCCGGAGGGGCATTGCTGGTATTGCCTGTCAACGCATTAATGAGGTGCCTAGCTTCAGCACTATCTTCTTTAAAGACTAGAGTATTTTTAAGGCACATTATTGCATTTGCATTTTCACCCTCATTTAGGAAAATAATACCTAGATTATAATGGGCCTCTGCATAACTAGGTTCAATCTCGAGAGCCTTTAAGTAGTTGAATTTAGCCGCCTCTAGGTTGTTTTTATCTTGAAGGGCTAAACCTAAGTTGTAATAGGCTTCAGCGTAGTGTGGTTCTATCTCTAAAGCCTTCCTGAAATTTCTTTCTGCCTCTTCCAGCTCCCCGTTCTCTTGCAGAGCTATCCCCAGATTATTCAAAGCTTGAGCATATGCTGGTTTTATCATGAGAGCCTGTTTGTAACTTTGTATAGCTGGTTCTAGCTGTCCGCAAGTTCTTAAACTAACTCCTATATTATTATATGCTTGTGCATAATCAGGCTTAATTCTAACTGCCTCCAAATAACTTTGAATTGCTAAATCAAAATTCTCTAAACTTGCATTAATTGCGCCCTGAACATTATAAATACGGGCGGAATCAGGGAACTGTTGTAATAACATCTGAACCCGCTCCAAAGCTTTATCAAGTGCTCCACCATTGTAGAGGTTGATTAGGGTTTGAAATTGTTCATCTGTCGGTTCTTCATTTAGTATTCTTAACATATCTGTCTTTCTGTTTATTAGTCGTTAATGACCAAAATACATTGTGTCCGTAACGACTGTCTCAGCGAGTTTTTTAATTATATGTCTTTTATATTCAGATGGTTGGAAAATTTTGGTGCATTATAATGCTAAAATTTAAAGTTAGTTTTTGAATCGAGAATGATTTTACATTCTGCACAACTGGTAGCATCTGGGAAAATTTTTAAATCCATGAATAAGATTTAAAGTTCTTGTTCATTCTTTCATAAAAGCACTTGCGAAGCAGATGAAATAGAGAATGATGAGAACTATGAAAAATATTTATTTGTTCATTATATTAGCTGCGGGTATATTTATTTCCAGTTGCCATTGAAGGTTTTGTATTTGGCCGAACTAATAAATGAAACCAATTAGACTCACTTTTCTAGTAAATTCTTACGCCTTGGAGTTTCAATTCTTTTTGAACAGATTCTAAACTTACGTTTTTAACAAGTGAGTTAGATTTAACTGCCGTAGCTGCTGCTACGCCTGCACCTTGACCATTAACACTACAGCATGACATATTCCTAGTCGCCGCATGTGCGACCTTATCTCCACCTGTTGCTCGGCCTGTTACAAGCAGTGAATCTACGTTCTTGGGAAGCATTGCCCTATAGGGTAACTGCATATATCGCCCTGTTGTGGGCAGTATTAGTATACCGTACCCATCTATAAATTCGGGATAAATACCTATCGAGTCCTCAAATTTTCCTTGGTGACGCACATCAGTTTCGGTCATATTGTATAAAGCATCTAGTTTTCTTGTGTCACGAATGCCTAGTGTCATACCAAAATTCCTGAGTCTGGCATTTTTACAACCGGGGTAATAGGTTTTTAGGGCCTTAATAGCCAGTATCGCTTGTCTACGGCCTTCAATTTCTGCTTTTGTTAGGTCGTCAGGATCCGTGCCGTCAATTTTAGCTAGTTGAATAATGTTCATGTAAGTTAATTCACCGGTTTCGTGCATGGCTCCCCATGTTCCTCCTATAGTTTTTAAATCTGATGGTAGAACACCATCGTCTATAGCTTGCTGAAAAGGTTTCTTAATAAAGGGTGAAAACATGTTGTCTTCTTTTCCATCAGTTTGAACCTGCCATTCTCCATCAGACCAATCTTTATAGGCTTGTGGATTAGTTCTTATTTCTGAAAGAAAAGCAGATTTATTGATTCCTGCTAAGTGAAACATGACTGAAGTAGCCATAAGTTCTTCTAGGGGCATCTTTTTTGTAACTGCTCCACTTCTTTGTGCAACGTCAGCATCACCAGTCGCATCAATCACGACTTTTGCCAATACAGCCTCTCTTCCAGCCTTGGATTCTAAAATCACTCCAGTAATTCTATTACCTTCCATTATAGGCATGGAAAATGATCTGTGGAGCATAGGATGAATTCCTGCATCTACAACAAGCTTGTCGGCCACAACTTTGAATCCTTCGCTATCAAGTTCATAACTTAAGGACTGACTTTCAGGAACGGCAGCACCCATTTCTTTTGCTACTTCTTCAAATTCAATACCAATGCCACCTGCTTCGATTGTGTTCTCATGTCTATACCAGGCAAAGCCTTCGACCCCAACGGCCGTTATATTACCGCCAAAACATCCAAAGCGTTCGATTAGAGTAGTGTCCACTCCACATCTAGCTGATGCCAGTGCTGCCGATAGCCCGCCAGGTCCTGATCCCACTACCAACACATCAGTTTCATGGATCACATCTATCTGTCTTTCAGGCTCTAAAATTTTTTTTATTAACATAAAAATTACCACACAATTAACGAAAGTTTGAGATTAATGTGATATTTGAAGAGCGCCTAGTCAACAGGATAAATATGTTGATTGCTGTGTTGCTATATCGTTATTCAGAAAAAACCAGTTAAAATTAGTTTTTTGGATGTTATTATATTTGCGGCTATTGTTTCCAAACGTAGATTAGGAATAATTTAGCTTATTATAGGGATAAATAAAAGAAGGAAAAAATGACTGATTTGACTCGATGGTTTGGAGATGTTTCAAGTGATCAGGAACTTTACTTTGCCTACGGTTCTAATATGAATAAGGGTCAGATGAGTATTAGGTGTCCACGATCTAAGCCCCTGGCTATTGCAAGATTTTCAGGACACAGATTTTTAATTAATTCAAGGGGGGTTGCGACAGTGATCCCTGACAGAAATTATTCCGTTTATGGGGTTATTTGGAGGCTTTCGGACGGAGATGAAGATGCCCTTGATTACTATGAAGGGATTAAAGACGAGATTTATTATAAAAAGATAATCAGTGTTCAGGTCGCAAACGATCAAATCTCAACTTTGACTTATATTGCAAACGATGCGGTTCAAGGAATTCCCAGAGCTGGTTATTTAGAAAAAGTAATAGCGGGAGCTCAATCATTCAATGCTCATGAAGAATGGTTTAGAGAACTAAAAAGTTGGTCGATTATTGGCAACAAATAACAATTACAATCTAGGATAGTGAACCCGTAATTTAGAATTCTCAAAAGACTGCGAGGGGTCAGATCATTGTAGTATCAATGGGTTCTTCACGCGCGAAGGCTCATACAGCTTAATCCAGCATCAGCTTTTTCCATTTCACTCACATCTACCACTATAGTTTTATATTTTTTTGACAATAAGTCATTGATTTTATTAAAACCTTTAGGAATTAGTACATGGTTGTTAATACTTAAACAGTTAGCACCAATTTCTTCACCTTTTGGGACTTTCAATAGGCGATATTTATTCGAAAAAAAACCTGTCTGAATAAGCTTTTCAGTAGCTAGTATTGTTTCAGTAGCTACTAGACTACACTCTGATTTGAAATGAAGTACACCCGCTGGTGTTTTTGAAATTTCTAATGTGAAACCAAGGGGAGCAAGTATTTCACCTAAGTTTTTTGCACCCTCTTTGTTTGTTCTTTCTGAGAGACCTACAATAAAGTGGGAACCTATTCTTAAAATGTCCCCACCCTCGATTTTCCCATCCTTGATCCTATATATATCAGAAAAAATACTGGTTAAATCTCCCTCTAGGACTTTGCTTTCACCAAATCTAGAGGCAACTCCAGGTCTTAGTATGATACAGATATCATTAATGACCAAAGCTGGATCTTCTACAAAGACACTATCTGGAAATTCTTCCAAGGCCTCTAAGATATGGACTTTTAACCCCAGATTCTCCAAAACTTTCCTGTATTGGTTGTGTTGTTGTTTTGCTTTATGGAAATCTGGGGTCAATCCTCTTGTACTAATGGCATTACAAATTTTTTTTCCAGGATTTCTAATAATAGCTCTTTTAAAGTTAGTTGCCATGACTCTTTACCATTATTTGCAGCAATTAATTAGGAACATTTTTGATGTCAATTGTGTGAAATCACATCTTTTATATGGCAGTCAACCAATTTTGCTGTTGCTAACTTTAATATTTAATGATTAGGCCTAATTATGAAATCTCCAAAATCTATCTATGGTTCATTAATTTTACTGGGTCTCCCTTTGGTTGGTAGTAGTGTTGCCCAATTCTCATTGACCATTATTGATGCTGCTATGTTAGGGCATTATAGCTCTATAGCTTTGGCTTCAGCAGTTATAGGAGGATCTTTTTTCTTTTCATTTTTTATTGTAGGCTCTGGTTTTTCCTTTGCCGTAGTCCCTCTGGTCGCGGCTTATGAAGCACAGAAGGATCAAAAGCAAGTCAGAAGAATAACCCGAATGGGTTTATGGATGTCTCTGATATATACCCTATTGGTTCTCATTTGTTTTTTAAATTCCAAGAAGATTTTATTGATTATCGGCCAAAATGAAGAAATTTCTTCTTTATCCCAAGACTACCTCCGAATTATGGGATTTGGTTTATTCCCTGCTCTTTTCGTAGTTA
>PACC02000092.1 GCA_002699695.2 Paracoccaceae bacterium
GAGGAGATGGCATTCCTGAAACACAATTTGAATGGACGGGAAGTGATAGAATGTGATTTATTTTCACACCGCCCATGTTTTGCCTCTCAGTATAGTCAAAAGCATTTTACTTGATGCCATCATATATGTAGTTTTCAGTTGAAACATCACCATGCCAAACATAGACAGACATGAATGCCTCACTTCCTGTACGATTAGCATGCTCTATCATTGAGGGATGAAAAGACCGTTCCCCAGGTTTATGAAGGAGGTATGATTTCTCACCTACCTTCCAAAATGCTTTACCAGCAAGCATGATATATATTTCATCTGCCGGGTGTGTCCTGATACCGTATTCGGTATTTGGGAGCATCCCATAAAGACCTAGACGAATGTTATTTGATTTAACTAAACCTTCGGGCCCAATTAATTCAACGTGGGCTTTGGCAATGCTATGTTTGATATAAAGTGGGTCTGCAGAGGAGGTTGGAGGGTTCCAATTAAATGGAATTTTTAAAATAGTTTCGCATATAGGAAGAGCATCTTTTTGAGTCATCGCTTCAACAATGCTTTCAGATAACTGATTGCCATTAGAGGGTAAATTTGTGTCATCATTCGTGGTTTTCAGGATATCTTTAGTGAGTATTTCAAGCTTGCTCTTTCCATCAAATACCTTTGCTAATTCCTTAAATAAGATATTTAGTGATATCATGGGAGTTTTCCAGGGTTCGTTTTAGGCTACTTGCATTAAGTCTTTTAAAGACAATTAATGCAATTGAAAAAACAAAATCGTTGGCAATGATATCAATGAAAGGCAGGTGGACACAACCACTAAGCTAGCCACTTTGAGTGAGTCCGCTTCGTATTTCCTGGCAAGAAGGTAGGAAGTCACGGCTACAGGTGTTGATATTTGCATTAATAAAACTGAAAAAGAAATCTCATTTAGTGAGAACAAATAACCAACAAATATTGCAGTCGACAAAGAAAGAAATAGTTTTAATAGACTAAATCCAAGAGCAGTTTTCAGATCACTAATTTTGAGTTCCGCCACTGCTACACCAAGCGTAATTAACATTAAAGGTATGGCCATTTGACCAATTAATTCTAGGGTTGAGGTGAGAAATAAAGGGGTAGAGAGGTCTGTAAAAAGAAAAATGCTGCCAAGGATTGTTGCCATTATTAAGGGTTCGTTTTTTAGAGCTTGAAATGATGTAGCACCTCCTGACACAAACCAAATACCAATTGAAAAGGATAAAATAGCTGTGACAGAAAAAATTATAACAGCATAGCCGAGGCCAACTTCACCAAAGGCAAAGTAAGTTAGTGGTAAACCTATATTCCCAGTATTTCCAAATGTTAAGGGAGCCAGATATGTTCGGAAATTAATTTTAGTTAGCTTTATGAAACAGGTAAGGAAAATCATCAGAAGGAAATAAGTTAAAAAGGTCGCGATGGCCAAAAGAATTAAATGTTCTGAGTCAATTGTAGTTTTAATTAATGAAACAAAAACTAAGCAAGGAACGGCAATCATCATGCTTAAGCGTGTTACGAATTTCATGGGATATTCAAATCCAAATCTAACCCAGAGGTAACCCAATGAAGAAAGAAAAAAAACAGGGAAAACAACTTCTAAAACTTTTAAAAAAATCATTGAAAATGCCTGCAACCAGATTAAACCACATTAGTATGATTTTTTGTTCTGGATTAGAAGTGTTAACTCTAATATTGATTGAAAAGCATCAGGTAGGGTCCTTCCTAGGATCCTAAAGCTCTGTGGATAGTAAAGCTTCACGTTTGGGAATGTGTAAATCATATTAAATTGGGCTGACAAAATTGTTTTACAAGAACTAATGGTCTGATTAATTTATAAAGACATTATTTTGTAGCTTAGGGGGATATCATGAACTTACCTAAATATGATTTTAGTCAACGGAGTGCCTTTGTGACTGGAGCCGGAGGCGGTATGGGCGAGGAAATTACGCTTTCTTTATTGCGTGCAGGTGCTTACGTCACTGCAGTTGATTTAAAACCATGCCCTGAAGCTATAGCGAAGTTCAAAGATAGGATTCATTTTGCACAGGGAGATATTCGTAATAGAGCGTTTGTTGAGAAAACCTTTGGGTATCACCAAGAACACAGCGGGGGATTGGATTTTTTAGCTAATGTAGCTGGGGTACTCTGGTTTGATCGTGATAAGTCTCTATTGGAAATAGATTTAGATGTTTGGGACGAGGTTTTTGACATCAATTTGAAATCTATGGTGCTGATTGCCCGTGCGGCAGTGCCACTCATGCGTAAGAGAGGAAGTGGTTCAATGGTGCACTTTTCCACCATTCAATGGATGCGCGGCGACCCAGTACCTCAAGATGCCTATCAGGCCTCGAAAGCAGCAGTAAGTGCCATGTCGCGCTCACTAGCTTCCCAACTTGCAGCTGAGAAAATCAGATCAAATACGGTGCTACCTGGTCCAGTATTTACCCCAATGCAGGAGCGCTGGAACACTGAGAAAATTCGTGGGCAGGTGGCAAGACATATTCCTTTGCAGAGGATCGGAAATCCTGTGGATTTGTCTCAGGCAGCGATGTTTCTTTTTTCCGATGCGGGGTCTTTCATCACTGGTATTGATTTGCCTGTAGATGGTGGAATGCTACTTAGGGGTTAAAGTGATGGGTAAGCAGCAAGATTTTATTTCATCTAACTTATTACTATGATTAACGAATTTTCTATCCAGCCTATCTAATGAATTGAAGAATCTACATTAACTGATTAGTATCATTCATGTAGAATGGCCATATTACTGCTATCCCATCCCACCCATACGGGATCAGTACCAATGGACTGGCCAGTATCTACTCCAATGAAAGCCCGTAGAGTTACTCCCTCAGTGTTTTCTATGAGGATATCTGCTACCATGCGGCTACCAAGAAAAGTTTTATTTATGAGACGACCTTGGACAGCATTAGAGATTTCTGGTTGGGTCTTATAAAAATCTAGTTTCTCAAGTCTCAAGGCAGCAATAATTGGAGAACCATTGCTAGGAGTACCTGAAGGGGCATGCCCGTAAAGCTTTTGGCCGTACCAGTCCATTATTACCGTAGAACCATCTTTCCCACTCATCTTTCCAAATAGGAGATTAGTTTCACCGATGAATTCAGCAACAAAACGGCTTTTGGGTTGAAAATATAATTCCTCTGGCGTTCCGTCTTGCTCGACGCGACCATCATTCATAACTATAATTCTATCTGACATGGTTAGAGCTTCCTCTTGATCGTGAGTGACAAAAAAGAAAGTCTTATGAGTTTGGCGCTGAATTGATTTAAGTTCACGTTGCACTTGTCCACGCAGCTTTGCATCCAGCGCACCCAATGGCTCGTCTAGTAGTAATAAAGCAGGATCTGGAGCAAGAGCTCGAGCTAATGCTACGCGTTGGCGTTGCCCTCCCGAAAGCTGGCTAGGATAACGATCACCATATGCTTCTATTTGCAGAAAAGTCATTATTTCACTTTGTCGTCTCTTAATAGCAGCATTGTCTAGTCCCTTGAGTTCTAGAGCAAAGCCAATGTTCTGTCGAACAGTCATATGGGGAAACAAAGCATAATCTTGAAAAACCATATTTACATGGCGTTTTTCTGGAGGTAAATCCGTAACATCTTCCCCATCTAAGATAACAATGCCAGTATCAGGCCTTTCGAACCCGCCAAGTATACGTAGCGTCGTGGATTTGCCGCACCCTGATGGACCAAGGAAAGTTACAAATTCGCCTTGAGCAATGTCGAGGGATAAGCTCTCCAGAGCAACGGTAGTACCAAACTTTTTTGAAATTCTGTCAATGCGAACAATAGGTGATGAAGTCATAGTTGGCTCTCCTTATTGGTTCGACGGGTAAATCGTTCAGCCCAAATCCCAATGGCAGCAGTCAAGACAAGTGCTATGGTAGCTATGGCATTGATCTCTGGTGACATGCCAGATCTAAGCATTGCAAAGATTAAAACTGGTAATGTTTCCTCATAACCACCAAGGAAAAAGGAACGTACAAAGTCGTCAAAGCTTAGAAGCATACAAAATATACTGGCCCCCAAAATGGAGGGAACAAGGTAGGGGAGAGTAATGCGAAGAAAAGCAACAAGTGGATCTGCACCTAGATCACGAGCAGCCTCTGTTTGACTCTTAGGTAGTGTTGATAGTCGAGCCATAACAACAAGTGATACAAAAGGAACGTTATGAACTGCGTGAGCCCATATAATTGCTCCCATTCCTGGCTCAATTCCTAGCCAGCGAGCGTATATCCTAAATGCAATGGCAGATATAATGCCTGGCACTAGGGCGGGTAAGACCATGAGGCCAAAAGTTACAGCCCATCCCCAGAACTTGCGACCTTCCAGAAGTAAGGCAAGCCACGTTCCGATTATGACAGAAATTAAAGTTGATAAAATAGCTATCAGCATGGAGTACCCAAAGGTATAAAGGATTTCGGCATCTGAAAAAATACTGTAGTACCAATCAAGTGTCCAAGACCGGATCGGAAATCCAATGAATTTGCTGTCCTTAAAACCCATAAGAATCATAAGAATAAGGGGTACAAAAACATAAAGGACAAATGCCCAATAAACACAAGCTAGTACAATTCTATTGCTGCGATTCATTTTGTGTCTCCTCTTCTTAGAGCCTTCATCAGTTTTTGAAATAACCCAGTTATAAAGAGCGCTGCCGCAAACATAATAACAGCGAAAGCCGCACCGGTAGGCCACTCGTCACCTGCATAGTGGAAAAATCCAGCAATAGTTTCAGCAAATACTGTGGTCGATGGTCCACCCAAAAGAACTGGTGTTGCGTAAAAACCTGTTGATATGAGAAAAACCAGCGTGCAGCCTGATGAAATACCTTCAATAGTGAGAGGGAGCGTAACTCTGCGAAATCGTGTCCAAGCCCCCGCACCAAGATCCGCAGCAACCTCAGTATAGCTCTTGGGTAATTTTTCTAGGGCAGAGTAAAGAGGTAAAAGCATATAGAGCGCTGTTAGGTAAACTATTCCAAGTCCCATCGAGAAGCTGGTATACATGAATGGGATGGGACGTTCTATCAATCCAAGCCACTTTAGAGCAAGGTTTACTGCACCTGTATTCCCCAAAAGGATCATTATTGCATAGGTACGCACAATTTCTCCTACCCAGAACGGGATTAGAAGGATCAAAAGCATTAACATTTGGTTGTGACGACTTACATGCCTGGCAAGAAAATAAGCTACTGGATAAGTAAGAATGAGAGTGCAAAAGGTGAATACAGCTGCAAAAGTAAGGGTTCTAAAGAAGGGCATCCAGAAGATGTGATCTCCAAAAAAACGAATATAATTGTCGAGTGTAAAATTTTGTGGAGCTCCTTGGGCAACGGGATAAGATTCAAGTAATGATACACGCGCCATTTGAATCATTGGGCCCAAATGTTGAGTTAGGAGCCACAGTAAAGGAAAGGCGGCAAGGATTATAAACTGACGTCTCGGAGATGCAGTAGCAAAAGTGAGTAGTAGGCGATATGGTTGCCAGTTCGTGAGGCGTCCCCAGAATGGGCGAGTGGCTGAATATTGAACAATGTCATTGTGATTTTTCCGTGGTGAATCATCGTGAGACATTTTGCACAAACCTTTCTCACCAAATCTCTAAAGGGAATCTGCCCAAGACAAAGGGCAGATCCTTGTATTTAATTTAGTCTATGCAGCTTTAACAGCCTCTACAGCGGGATCCACTAAACCATATTTCATCTTGTTCGCTTCGGCACGGAAGAACTGCAAGTTGGCAATCTGTTCTTCAGGAAAAGACGTTGATTGTTTTTCAAGATCGGTTAAGTAATTTGAAGCATCCTTGTATGTAGAGATGAACCCTGATGCCTTGGTCATGGACGCTCCTATTTCGGGAGAGGCAAGAATTGCATTCAGAAACGTATAAGCATTGTCTGCATTTGGAGCATTATTAGCTACGTTATATGTATATACAAAGCCGTATGAACCCTCATTCGGGATAGTCATTCCCAATGGAAAGCCATCGTTTATCAATGCAGCGGCAGGTCCGTTCCAGCTATGCCCTAGAGCAATGTCCTGGTTTACAAACATTTGCTGTACTTCAGCCCCACTGTCATAGTATTTACGAACTAGCGATTTTTTTGAAATCAAGAACTGTTTGGCCTCTTCAACTATGGCTGCTGCTTTGTCTGGATTATCCATATAAGCTACCATGTTGCCATCGTAACCAAGCATTAGCATTACGATAGACATCATATCCTGAATAATGTAGGCAGTTTGGCCAGAATATTTTTCTGAAAAAAGAGTGTTCCAAGTCATTGCTTCTTCTTGAGAAACAAGCTCAGTGTTATAAGCTAGGATTTCCATACCTGAGAGTATGGGTGCACCCCATTTATGACCGTTGATTGTAGCCCAGTCACTTTCCGAGAAGGTTGGGTTTATGTTGCCCCAATTTGATAGACGATCTGTATCAAGTGGTGCCAGAAGTTCATTATCGATAAATTGTAGAAAGCGGTGCCCAGCTACTGTCATGATGTCAACTGTTGGATTCGGTGCTTCTGCCGCTAGGAGGTTAAATTGCTTACCTTGATCATCGACTAGACGAATGTTCACTTTTATTCCTGTTTCTGCCTCAAATTGTTTTTTAAAACTTTTCGGCACAAAATCGTTGTAAGTCCAAATATTGACCTCACCTCCTGCAGCTGATGCGCTGCGTAGATAAACAGGACTAGCCAGAGCAGCACCAGTCATTGCGGTAGTGCTCATGAAACGGCGACGGTTGAAAGTAAATTTTGTCATTTTTGCATCTCCTTGTTGGTTCCTCTAGATTTTGTTGTCCGCACACATCTTAAAGATACCAGTATAGGTATCTAGTGCAACAACCCGGTACGGGCAGCCTGTTGCAAATTCTTAAGGTTATAACTATTCAAATCAAGTGCGTTAAGCAATTCATTTTCATTAGAAAAATCACGGTCATACATAGCCGAAAAAATCTGGATCCCGGCTTCGTGCAGGATCGCTGGACGATTCACCAATTTTCCTAGCATAACTGTCAGCTGCAACCCATAAGGGACATCTTCGATGATGTAGCGGCTATGCGCCGTAGCTGGACCAATGCCTCCATTGCCTTTTGCATGCATTTGCTGATTCATCTTAGAAATTGATTCTATGGGGATATGAAAACTCAAGTGAAAGTGTTCAAAAATTGTTTTCACCTTAACACCTAGTGCTTTAGCAATTGCTAAGCGTTCAATATCAAGTTTTTCTAGCAATCGTCCAATACGGGGGGTCACATTTTGGCCTTGGCTCCAGATCTCACCTCTTTCCATGCGAGTAATATTGCCTAGGGCGATTCCCAAATGGTTCTGAGGATTAAGGTTGGACAGTGAAATAGCCAGCAAACCCTTTCTACTTTTGAAACGGTTTCCAAACAATTTCTTGCAAACTGTTAGAGCACAATTTGAACGTGTCTCGGGAACTGTGCATAGGTCAACAGAATCACGGACAGTATTTACACGCACCCCTTTTTTATTACACCTTTTGCCTGTGACAATTGTAGTGCCCCAAGCGGTAATGGGCACAGATATACCTCGGGCATTTAGAAGTTGCGCTAAGTAAACTGCTCCGAGAGAAGCGTGAGAAGACACAATTACTTTCTGACGTTCATGAATATATGGAGCTAATTTATCCATCACAACCTTGTGTCCGTAGGCTGGTAAAGCAATGATAAGTACTTCGTTACTAGCAACAAGTGCCTTGGCGGATTTTGCTATCCTTACCTTAAAGGTCAAGTCCAAGGCGCCTTCGGCTGAAATGCCGGTTTCAAGGCCTTTAGTACTAATCCCGGAGGGAGACCAAAGCATCGTGTCATGGCCATGATTTGATAAAAAAGCCGCTGTACCTAATGCAATTGATCCCGCTCCAGCAATTCCTACCCGTAAGCTATCGCTCATGAGGGGCCTCCCGCCGTATTGGGTCACCTAGTACGTGCATCAACCGGTTAGCCCACCCAAATAATGCTGCTGACAGAATGAGATCAAGAATTTCAGTGTCCTTGAGCCCAGCCTTACGGAGCTCATCCATATCTTGAGGGTCAGTTTCAGGGGGTGTTGCTGATAATTTGCGTGCAAAATGAAAAATAGCAGCTTGGCGCGGGGTTAGATCTGCCTTCAATCCTTCGCTGAATAATTTGTCAGTTACTTCGGTACTATTTTCTAGCTTTGCGTGGCGGTCTGCATGGACAGCTGCGCAATAGATGCACCGATTTACCATGGATGCTGCAATTGCCCCCAATTCCCGTTCGGAACGAGACATTCCTCCCTCATCATACATTATGGCATTGAAAAGAGGCGATCGAACAGCAAGACTTTCTACATCATGTGCGAGTGTCAGGACATAAGCTGAAACTTTCGTGTTAGATGGAGTGATTTTGAGTGCCTCCAGTTGTTCTTTTGTAGCCTCTTCTCGCTTTATCGGAGTGACTCTGGGTTTCCAAATTGGAACTCTGCGGGTAAATTTGCGAACCACACTGCTCATACCGCGCCATCTTTCATCATATGCATTCCTGTCGTAATTCGAACTTGATATGCAATGAATGCCACCAGCTGACATACTCTGACTATATCTTGATCCGCAAAGCCTGCCGCCTGCATATCAGTTACATCATTTTCTTCGATTTCACTTGGTATATTTGCCACCTTCTCAACAAACTCAGTCAATGTGCGAAGATCCAAATGAGTTTCATGCCCTGGATGATCAGAAGATGCTTTGGGATCTGCCATCTGCATGTAGTGCAATGCTAATTCTGAATGCCCTGCTTTTTTAGCGATCCTAGCCGCTAACCAGGCTCTCAATGCATGGGAAAGCCGGCCACAATCCTTTGGGTGTATTACTGCATCCTCTGCTGCTTGCGTCAGTTCAAATATCTGGGAACGAGCTTTGACGGCAGTTCCAGTGCTGCTATTATTATCAATACCTGCAATGGTTAGCGCAGTAGTGTCGAATATGCTCATGCCACTTTTCCTTGATCTTTGTTGGGATGGAGTTCTGTAGGGGTCCATTCATGCCCTTGGAGCTCAGGTTTTTTATAGTTTAGCATTAACTGCCAATGTTCCTCTATGTCTTCACTATACAACTGTGAAGCTATTGCTCTTGCTAGCCAAGCAGCGCCTTCACTGATACCAGGGATATCACCACTAACCTTTCCAAGGCTAGCTGAGGCTCCGTAATTGAAACAAAAAACATTTTTAAACCAAGGGGCAGTTTCCGCTACTTTTTCGCAGAAGCTAAAATCAGGATTTAGATAAGGGAAGCACCCAAGTTCGTCGTTCTCTTCATCTTTGGGAGGTATGTAGACATCTTTCCATAGTAATATATTACCAGCGTTTTTGCCAAATTCCGTTCTAGCCAGTGGATCAATTTTAAAGCCGGTTCCCAGAATTACAAAGTCTGCTAAATATGAGGTATTATCAGAAAAAAAGATCTTCGCTTTATCACCATGTTGTTGGATTTCAATCGTTTCTTTATCAAAATGAAAATAAGCATTTTTATGCCTACTCACGCGAAGTGTAGAACCGTGTGGTGGTGGAGTTTGAGTGGCAAAAGAATATTGCATAAACCTCCACCTCCATTCATCAGGTAAGTCAGCATAGCCTGCGGTAAAGCCAAAACTACCGATCCCCATCATCTTATTAATTGTGGGCATCTCCTTACGGCGTATCAAGTGTCGTACTTCAGTTGCCCCATGCTCAAGTGCTTCAGCGGCATTGTCTACGGCTGAAGCGCCTACTCCTATAACAGCAACGCACTTATTTTTTAGCATAGAAAAGTTGATTTCATGCGCACAGTGTGCCCAAAGATCTTGGGACAGGCCATTCACAAAACTGGGAATATTGGGGGACCCAGTTCCATCACGTCCTGTGGCAAAAATCAGCTTCCGGCAGAGTATAGTTTCATCAGTCACGCCTGAAACCTGTAGTCTCAAAAGATCCCCTTTGTTTTCCACATAGTCGAGAGAGATTCCATTTTCAATGGGAATATTAAGTACATGACGATACCAACGTAAATAATCCATCCACATAGGACGCAAAATCTTATCTAAGGCATTCCACTTTGTGACCCCAAATTGAGCTCGATACCAGGCCTGAAATGTAAGTCCACCATGGCTGAAAGCAGGGCCGGTCAAATCCTTGGGAGATCTCAAGGTTTCCATTCGAGCATAGGTTAACCAAGGACCTTCATAACCATCTATTGCACGGTCAAGAATACGAATGTTTTGCATGCCGCCGGTAATTAGTGATAACCAAGCTACCATTCCACACATCCCGCCGCCAACAATGACTACATCGGCGACACCGTCGCGCCGTGGAACCCAATTCTTGCCTGGGACCCCCAGGCAGTTAAGATCAGTCCTTAACTTGGTTTCAAGTTCTTGGAGGCCAAGATCATCGTAATAATTTAAATCCGACAGAGACATCAGTGATTTTCTTTATCTTCACATTCATTATCATTCTTCAAGATGATACCAGTGCATGTCTAAGTTATCAACATGACATCTATTTATCTTACACATTTTGGAACATGACACTAGACAAAGAATTCTTCAGGATATAGAACGTTTTTTATTAGCATCATTTGGTAAGAATTGAGCATTTCGGGGGTCAGCATAGTAATAACCCTGATATTCAGCTGCTGAGTTGGCAAGTTTCTCCACGCTATTTATCAGCTTGGCAACCTTTTCATCAGTCATTAGAGCTGAAAAATTGAGCCGCACCCAACCTGGTTTCTCTAATTCTTGGCCAGTATTAATCAGCCGCTCAAATATTCTTTAAGCATTTGATTCTCATACTCAAATTTCTCAAGTAATCTATTAACAACATCCCCTATAGACACAATACCGATCGGCTTTTTATTCTCTACGATTGGTATGTGTCTGATTTTGTTTTTCGTCATGAGTTCCATGAGTTTGTCAGAAAAAATCTCTTGATCACAAGATATGACTGGGTGTGTCATTAGTTCTTTCACGGGTTTATTACAGAAATCGTTATATGAGCCTTTTGTAAGTGCTTTTACAATATCTCTCTCAGACAGAATGCCTGTTAATTCCATTTCCTGATTGATTACGGGAATTGCCCCAATGTTATAATTCCCCAACTTTTTAATTGCATCACGGACTGTTTCTGATTCCTGAAGTGTTACCAAAGGTCTTTTAATTAAGTTGTTAACAAGGGTTTTGGACATTCTTTACCTTTCTTTACAGAGTTTCTTGATTTTTCCTCCAAAAATACCTTATAGTTTACGCAGCGTAAATTATAAGGTATTTTTGTTGATAGCATAAGTCAATTTTTCGTTTTTCTTGTGTATTTTCGTAGTTAGTTGTGTCGAAATCATTTTCGAGGTGGCAAACTTGACAACTAAAAAGCTAAATCATGGAGTTATCAGGAAAAAAAAATCAGCTGGTTTTAAGTCAAAACCTGATAAGATAATAAAGTTAGCTAAACCATCTCAGAAAGATGTTTTACAATTAGGCTCGTATTATCGCCAAGGACGTTTTTCTGATGTGCTGTCCTTTGCCGAAGTGCTATTGCAAAAGTTTCAACCTACTGACCTTGTCTATAATTATTATGGGTTGGCTCTGGAGGCTCAGGGGGATTTAAAAAAAGCCATCCAAAGTTATAGAAAGGCCATTCTAATTGATCCAAATTTTGCTGACGGACACCATAATCTAGCACTGTCCCTGAAATCCATCGGAAATATTGGAGCGGCTATAGATGGTTATGCCAAGGCTATCTCTATAAACCCAGAACATTTCATAGCGCATAATAATTTAGGAAATGCTTTGTGCTCGATAGGTAAGCTAGAAGAAGCGATTAAAAGTTACAGTAAAGCTATCAAGGTAAACCCCAATTTTTCCGAAGCCTATTTTAACATGGGAAATGTGTTTAGATCTCTTGATTTGCCAAAAAAGGCTATAAAAAATTATAGAATAGCAGTTAAGAAAAAACCTAATTTTGTAGAGGCACACAATTATTTGGGAATTACGCTTAATCTTGTTGGCGAAATTAGAGCTGGAATAAAAGAATTAGAACAGGCGACAAAGTTAAAACCCGACTATGCTGAAGCCCATAATAATCTAGGCAAAGCCTTTTATTATATAGGTCGCATAGGTGATTCCCTGCAGAAATATAATGAGGCTCTATTTTATAAGGGAAATTATGCCGAAGCATATTGTAATAGAGCTACTTTGTTTTTGTACATGGGGCGGGATCAAGATTCTATAAAAGATTACAAAACAGCTTTAAAGATAAAGCCAAACTATTCTGAAGCATATTTTGGATTAGGTAATGCATGGAATTTAATTGGAGAAGAAAACAAAGCTTTAGTTAATTATAATAAAGCTATCCAATTTAATCCAAATCATTTGTCATCAAAATATATGGTGGCGTCATTAACTGGGAAGGCAGTTTTTAGTGCACCCAAAGAATATGTTCGTGATTTATTTGATAATTTTGCTGGAAAGTTCGATAACTCTTTAATCGGGAAGTTAAACTATAAAGCACCGACGCAGCTCATGCATATGTTTGCAAATGCATTTGGACAGCAAATAGAAAAATTTAGTATGGCGGTAGATCTGGGTTGTGGTACTGGTTTGGCTGGGAAAGCATTTAGAAAATACGCACGTTTTATGGTCGGAATTGATCTTTCAAAAAACATGATAGAAAAAGCGAGGAAGAAGAAAATCTACGATGAATTGATAGTAGAGGATTTTTCTAAGGTCTTGGGGCAAAGAATACGGGTTTTTGATTTATTTATATGTATTGATGTATTTATTTACTTTGGGGATTTATCTGAAATTTTTAAATTATTAAGAAATAGATCAAGATCTCTATCGGTTTTGGCTTTTAGTACTGAACATTCGGACAAAAGGTCTTTTACTTTGTCAAGATTTGGACGGTTTTCCCATTCAAAAAACTATATTCATAGTCTAATTAAAGAGTATGGATTTGAGTTAGTTTCTTTTAGAACCGAGAATCTTAGAAAGGAAGGAAAAAAATGGGTGAAAGGAGATTTTTACCTAGCAAGACGAACCAAGAATAATTTTTGTATTGATAGTGCAATGGTGGCCTGATCCACTATTAATCTTATAGGTTGGATGGAGAAGATCCTGATCACATACTTTAGGTAAGACTGATCACTATGTTGGCACAGTTACGATTATAGAACTCCTATTCTTATGCTGAATTTCTTATTGCTTAAAATATCAGAGAATCATTCCTTGAACTAAATTATGAATTTAGTTTAGCTTGTGAGCAAGCTTGATGCTCTGCATATTTACAAGAGTTAGTAGCAAGTCAAGTTATTAGATAAGGTAAAGTAGAAGAGGTAGCCAGAGATTTGACCTACAGGTTAGTTGAAAGACATCCCAGTCATGAATTTAAGTAAAGTTGAATCAAGTGGGATAGGCATTGTGCATTTGGGTGTAGGGGCTTTCTTCCGGGCTTTTGTCTTGCCACAGTTGCAAGAGATGGCGCAAAATTTATCAGCAAATGATATTTCAGGCTGGGGTATTTTAGGAGTAAGTTTTCGCAGTGCAGGGGTGAGAAATCGCCTTGCTAAAAACAATTTTTGCTACCATGCAGTGCAAATTTCTGGTTCTGGTTATGATATAGTGGAAATAAATACCTTAAGTACTGTTTACTTTCTGCAAGAACAGCGTGCAAAGGTCATGCAGGCTTTGATTTCGCCCGAATTAAAAATGGTTACATTGACGGTTTCTGAAAAGGGGTATCATTATTCTACCAATACTCAAAGTATTAACTGGAATAATTTGCAGATCCAGAAAGATCTTGCTTGTCCGAGTATCCCTAATTCCGTACCGGGACTTTTGACCCTCGCACTAAAGAACCGGAGAGAAATGGGGTTGCCTTCCTTTGCCTGTGTTAGCTGTGATAACCTGGTTGCTAATGGAAGGGTATTAAGAAAAGTTGTTTTAGATTTAGCTCGGCGTATAGATCCTGATCTTGCCCATTGGATCGACGAGAACACACCTTTTCCGTGCACAATGGTTGACCGTATTGTTCCTGCAACAAAACCAGAAGAGGTTAGAAAAATTTCGAAACTGACCGTTTGGAAAGATCCTGCACCTGTATTTCATGAACCTTTTAGGCAATGGATTATTGAAGATTGCTTTGGTTCTTTATCTTGTCCTCCCCTGGAGAGTGTTGGGGTCATTTTTACAAAGGACGTGAAACCTTACGAACAAATGAAGCTGAGACTGTTAAATGCCACACACTCAGCCATCGCGTATTTAGGTCAACTTTTGAACAAAAACACCGTTTTTGAGGCAGTTCAAGATCCAGAAATTGTTGATTTCATTGAATATTTATGGGAGCTAGAGCTTTGCCCTAGCTTAGAAGAATCTCCAGATATTAATTTGGGCAAGTATACCCAAAGATTGATGGCACGCTACCAAAATCCAGCTCTTGAACATGAAACAATTCAAATCGCTATGGATGGATCCCAAAAAATTCAACCCCGTATATTGGCTCCAATTCGCTCAAACCTCTTAGCAGGTAGACCAACTAGTGGTTTGAGCCTTGTAGTGGCCGCTTGGATAAAGTTTTTGGTGGAAAAAGATGCAAATGGAAGAATGCAAGAAATCGTTGACCCTTTGCAAGAAAGCTTACTCAAAGCGATAAGGCAAAAAAATCCTGTAGACAGTATTCTTGATATCAGGGAAATTTTTGGAAAAGATCTTAGACAAGATGAACGATTTGTTAAATCAGTGAGCGAGACTTTTGTTTCAATGTCTCAATTTGGAATGAGAACATGTCTCAAACATTTTCTTGAAGATTCAGGTGCCCACTAGCCAGTAGTATAGGTTCCAGATTTTACTTTCAAATGAGTAAAGACTGTGGAAAGATTAGGCAGTTAAGCTTGATTGGAGAAAATAATTCTTATTTAGTTGAGCATATTACTAGGGAGAGGGAGAAAAATATGAGATTTTTGGCAACATTTAAAAAGTCATGTGACTTTGAAAGATGGCTCAAGTTGGTTGACGACCTAAAGCCTCACATGAACAAACATGGGTTAAAGTTAATAGTGGCAATGGAAAGTGATGATGGAACTAGAATTTATGATCTAGGCGAGGCAGAAACTATGGAAGGGGTCGACGCATTTGTTTCTGACCCGGAAGTAATTCGAATGAGAGAAGACGCTGGTGTAGACACTGAAAGTCAAGAGGTTATAGCTCCGGTAGGAAAATATCATATTTTTGATTAATGTAGGCAAACAAGATTTGATCTAAGAAAACCACCATTAACTTTTACAAGTTCAGATGTAACTGATTTTATTAGCAATAAAAACAACTTTATTTCTATTTGCTGATTATGATTTACCAAAGGCAGCGAACTTCCAATGGACCCCTGAAAGCCCAGCCACGAAATTGTACATCAGATCTCTTAGCGAGTTTCAAATTCGGAAATCTATCAAATAATTTTGGTAGTGCGACCTCGCCGATCAAGCACCTGGAAATTGCAGCACCAGCACAAAAATGTGGTCCAGAGCCAAAAGGAATACTTTTTGTCCTATCTTGCAAAACATCAAATGTTTCAGGACTTTTAAAGCACTCTTCATCCCTATTTGCCGATCCAAACATAAAGAAAACCCGGTCATTCTCAGCAAAACTAATTTGGTTGACTTTGCAATCTTTTGTTATACGTCTAGGAGACATACCAATCGGTGAAATCCACCTTGAAAACTCTTCAAAAGCTCCCAGCCAGGAAATTTTATTAGCCAATATTATTTTCATTTGTTCAGGGTGATGTAATAATGCCCAAATAGTTCCTGCAATTGCATCCCTTGGTTCATTCTGACCACCTGATATTACGAGTTTGATATTGGCCCTTATTTGTTCTTCTGACAATCCAGCTTGAATTTGGACAGATAACAGGGAGTTACTTGGATTTTTTAGGAGGGATGGCTGGATTTCATCAATATGTGCATCGATTGCTGCTGTACACCTATTACAGTTTTGTTCGATTTCTTTATTTCCTTCATAGTTAGCTATACCGTCAATCATCCCTTGGCTTACTCTATCCATTTCTTTAGTTGCCATGTTTGTTAAGCCGGTGATTTCCTTGAGGGCTTGAGCGGATAATGGCATTGCATATTCGCTCATTAAATCTCCACCTTTCTGAGATGCCAATTTATCGAGTATGGTGTCGGCAAAATCAGAAAATTTTTGTTTCCATATTAATTTAGTTGTTTTTGGAGATATTGTTGGGAAAATAGCTCGCCGTTCGTTTAAGTGGGCATTGCCATCCTTTCTCATCATGTTTTGACCCATCAGTTGGGTCATAAGTCCTTCGGGTTGATCGGAAGAAAAAATGGATGTTTTCTTTTCATTTTCGAATATAGCTTGCCGTTTGGTGATTAAAGTAGCATCCAGCTGTGGAATATAAGCAATGGGAAATTTTGCCCTCAGCACTTTTAAATCTGGATAAGGATCCAACCAAAAACGAGACATATTTAAATCATAAGTAGGCGCATTTGACATTATTAGTTCGCCTTTTGTGTCAATCTAAATTGGATCAAAATTTATTTCTTCAAGATCTTAAATCAGCTTGCAACATACTACTTATAAATAGATCATAATAGTGTAAAAGCTTGAATTTAATTTTATTTCCCGCTTATCCCCACATGAATTAATCTGAGGGTACTCATGCCAATTAGAATAGCTTTAGACTAATGGTCAAGAAATTCATTTTAAAACAATAACTACATTTTGTGGAAAAATGTGGCACGATTTTTGTAATAGTAGAGATTTATATTCCTTTAGTCTTAGGCCAAAAAAATTAGTATCCGTTGTGTAAAATTTACTATAAAGCGAAAGTTTTGGATATTAAAAATTTTCAGAAAAAGGTCAGGGTATCGTAAACACTGATGGAAAAAATAGAATATAACTTTAAAATATTAATTGCCTAAAAGGACTACCAAAATGAATAATCCCAAGGTGCCAGTTTCATGGGGAGAACTGTTTGACAAGATCACGATTCTTCAAATCAAATCAGAGAAGCTTTGTTCCCCTCCGGCTATAAAGAATGTAAATACAGAACTACACATGCTGAGCACAATAATTGATGAAAAAGTTCCAAATTTATCAGAAGCAAAAGAATTTGAAAAAGAGTTAAAGCTAATTAACCAACAATTATGGGATATAGAAGATCAAATTAGAGAAAAAGAGCGAAAAAAGATTTTTGATAGTGAATTCATTCATTGCGCTCGCATGGTTTACATAACGAACGATAAACGTTCAAAAATTAAAAGAAGCATAAATCAGGTTTTTGGATCGGATTTGATGGAAGAAAAATCTTATTCTCCCTATTGAAGTTAAAATCTTGACTGCTATTTGGTCACTATTAGCATTCTCTTTGGGTGTGGGTACAAATTAGAGCATAAGGATTTTTCAGATTTTCAGAAACAAGGTTTTATAAATCTTAAACCTCATGTATTATTAATTATTGTAAGACGTTAGGGATATTGAGTGCTGTTCTCTCCTAGTCAAAAAATGTTTTCTGGGCAAACTTGATGATCTTGATGGATTTAGGTAACTAAACCCAAGTAATTGTTGCTCAAACTGAGTTAGTGATAAATGAAATCTTTTTAATAATGAAAGGTAAAAATGATTATGAATGAATCTGTCATTATGAAAACTTCGAAGTATTTTAAGGAGAGGGGAATCCTTCTACCTACACTGAGGGAGCTATGTAATCCGGAGGAAATAAATTCGCAAATAAAGTTTGACCTAGATTCCGTAGAAAAAAACTCTATGAATCCGCTGAATCTTTTTAGAGTTCATTGGTTCAATAGTAGAGATAAGAGTGCTTTTGCCGAAGTTCCAGAACATATCGTTTTACCTAGCGATTTGACAGGCATAGATGCAAAAATTATTGTTAATATAGGAAGATTTTTTCCATTGATTGATGCACACAAAGTGCTAGCCGCTTACGGTTGCTTGCTTCCAAGAATATTGAGCGGGACTTTTGATTATGAGTTTAACAAAGCTATTTGGCCTTCGACAGGTAATTATTGCCGGGGTGGAATAGCAATTTCCAGAATTTTGGGCTTAAAGAGTTTAGCAATTTTGCCAGAGGGAATGAGTAAGGAAAGATTTTCTTGGTTGGAAAAGTGGGTGGAAGACAAGAGTGATATAATAAAGACTGCTGGGACAGAGAGTAATGTAAAGGAAATTTATGATGCCTGTAACGAGTTAAGAAAAAACGAAAGAAATGATATAATTAACCAATTTGATGAGTACTACAATTATGCAATTCATCGGGCAGTATCTGGGCCATCTTTTGAAAAATCTTTTCTGAAGGTTAAGGGGGAAAGTAAATTGAGAGCCAGGCTTTTTGTATCTGCATCAGGCTCTAGTGGAACCTTAGCAGCTGGAGATTATTTAAAAGAGCAGCTAAATACAAAAATCGCCGTAGTAGAAGCTACTGAATGTCCAACTTTACTTAATAACGGTTATGGAGAACACAATATTCAAGGAATTGGGGACAAGCATGTTCCGCTCATCCATAATGTTATGAACACTGATTTTGTAGTTGGGATTTCGGATGAGTCTACGGACAATTTGAATATTATTTTCAATACCGAAATAGGCCACAAGTTTTTGGAAAATCGCAAAGGGTTAAACACAGATCTAATCAAAAAACTTCCAGAATTTGGGTTTTCAACAATTGCAAACATCCTAGCTTCAATTAAGCTAGCCAAGTATTTGAAACTAGGAGCTGAAGATGCTGTGATTACTGTAGCTACAGACGGAGCAGATTTGTATCTTTCTGAATTAAATAAGGCGGTAAAAGGCTTTAATGGAATATATGATGAAACATCTTGTGCAGAATTATTTGGCCAACATTTAAAAGGAGTCTCAACTGATAATCTACTTGAATTAAGTCAAATGGATAGAGATAGAATATTCAATCTTGGTTATTACACTTGGGTAGAACAACAAGGGGTACAGGTGGATGATTTTGAGGCTAGACGGACTCAAGACTTTTGGGACAAACACTATATTGAGATGTTGTCATTAGATGCAAAGATAAATCAATTTAATTCAATATGATAAGAGAAAATGAGATTTAATTGATCGTAAAATCAGTGACTGATAATCAGCGATTTTTGGCCATCGCATTAATGACTTTAGGTTCTATTCTTATTAGTTTTAATGGGCTAGTGCTAAGGAGTATTGAGATGGCTGATAACTGGACTATAATTTTTTACCGATCTTTAGCTTTTTCTTCGGCCATTTTTTTATATCTGTTTATTAAGTACAGAAGAATTTTTCTGTTGCAAATCAAAAATGTAGGGCCATATGGATGGTTTGCGGGATTAGTATTAGGTATTTCTAATGTGTGTTTTATTTTATCTATGACCTCTACGACGGTTGCTAATACTGTTTTTACTATAAGTTTAATTCCCTTTATTACTGCAGTGTTAGCATTTTTCATTTTAGGCGAAAAATTAACCAAAATCACCATTTACACAATGATTACTGCATTATTGGGTGTTCTAATAATGTTTTATGGAGCTTTACAGGTAGGAGAAATATTGGGAAATGTACTTGCACTTTTTACGGCTATTTTTTTTTCCATTTTCACTGTAGTCCTACGAGTAAATAGAAGTGTAGATATGTTACCATGCCTTCTTTTATCAGGTGTAATTGCTATGCTGGTATCATTATCACTTAAGATGGGTGTATTACAAATTTCATTTCATGACATTTTACTTTGCTTTCTATTAGGAGGGATCATGTCTGGCTTTGTAAACATTTGCTTTGTTTTCGCGTCAAGGCATCTTATTGCTGCCGAGGTAACTCTTTTCTTTTTCTTAGAAATTTCTCTTAGTCCTACTTGGGTTTGGCTCTTTGCAAATGAAACAACTTCTGTAAATACCCTTATTGGTGGTTCAGTAATATTGATATCCCTTTTAGTACGAGCGCTTTGGCTTCGTTATATCATTCAAAAGTCAGTAGGCACCCACGGGTAATCTAACTAGAGGGGCAATTGGGCAAGATATTGGCTAAGGACTAGAAAGATTATGTAATGCCAAAAAAATATGCTGTTTTATTAGTTCTGATGGGGGGGATTTTCATGAGTTTTGTTGGTCTCTACATGCGACTTCTATCTCAGGCTGATGGCTTCCAGATCTTATTTTATCGTTCATTCGGTATTTGCGGAATTGTTATCTTTGTGGGATGTTTGCGCCGGCAAACTACACCAATAAAATTTTTTAAAAGTATTGATATAAATGACATTTTTATGGGTTTTGCACTTTCGTTGGCTTTTACTTGTTATGTATTTGCAATGCTATACACTTCAGTAGCTTCTACGCTACTTATTCTTTCTGCAGCACCTTTTATGACAGCCGCTATTGGTTGGCTGTGGATAGGAGAACGCCCTAAATCAATTACTTGGGTCGCCATGTGTTTTGCATTTTTTGGAATTTATTTAATGGTCAAAGCAGGGCAACAACTAGGAAATAACTTTGGTAATTTTATGGCATTATTATCAGGTTTCTGGTTTGCCCTTATGTTAGTAATTGCCCGTCGAAGCGGTAAACATGATGTTTTGGGAGGCACATTTATTGGTGGTGCTTTCTGTGTTCTTTGGGGGGGGTGCATGGCGGTTATTCTTGGTACTGGTTTAACTGTTTTAAGTTTTGATTTATTTATAATCTTGGTAATGGGTATTTTTGGGATTGGGATCGGAATTGCCTTTGTTACTTGGGGAGCTAGCCATGTTCCGGCTGCCGAAGTGAGTATACTGGTACTGATAGAGAGTGTCCTAGGCCCTGTCTGGCCATGGCTTTTACTTGGGGAATCAATGACTTTATCTGAGATTCTAGGAGGAGCATTAGTTCTAAGCTCTGTCGTGACGTTTGCTCTTTTTACAGCGAAATAATTTTTAAATTAATTGAGTTTCTTTTCTAATTTAGGGCGCTTAATTCAGGCTTGAAGAAAATAGTTTATTTATCCCAAGTAACAACTCCAACATTTGTTAAAAAATTTATTTGAGTCCAATTATGTAGAGAGAGGCTATGAGAGCATTTGGTCCTTAAAATAAAATTCTTATAGCAAGTTAGTTGGTGTTTGGTTTCCTATAAATTCCTCAATGTTTTTGAGAGCCAGCTCTCCCATTTGAGTTCTCACCTCTAAAGAAGCTGTGCCAAGATGAGGAAATAATGTGACATTCTCCATCTTCATCAGTGCTTTTGGCACCTCAGGTTCAAATTCATAAACATCAAGCCCTGCGCCGCCAATTTGGCCAGTTTGCAAGGCTTCAATCAGAGCTTTTTCGGAAATTACATCACCACGTGCTATATTGACTAAGATGGCATGTTTCTGCATTGAAAAGAAAACGCCTTCATTAATTAAGTGTTTAGTTGCTGTACCCCCAGGAACTGCTAAGAAAACTACATCTGCCTGCGAAACTGCTTCATTGATGCTAGACAAATACTTAGCGGGAAGAGGTAAATTTTTTTCTGATCGGCTCGAATAAAATATTTCCATTCCAAAACCAAAATGGCAACGATGAGCAATTGCCTGGCCAATGCGTCCCATGCCAATTATTGCTGCTTTTTTCCCACTAATATGGAGACCTAACATTTGCGTTGGGTGCCAGCCTTTCCATTCTCGGGTCCGAACCAGTCTTTCCCCTTCTCCAGCTCGGCGAGCAGTCATAAGCATTAGAGTTATTGCAATATCTGCGGTAGCATCTGTTACCGCTCCAGGAGTATTTGTGACCATGATTCCTTTTTTCTTGGCCTCATTCACATCAATATGATTGTATCCGACACCAAAATTTGCAAGTAGCCTGCAACGAGGATTTTCTACCTGAAGAAAGATACTAGCGCTAAAAACATCACCTAATGTGGGAACTACAATGTCATAGTCTTGAAGAGCTGAAATCATTTCCTGCTCGCTCATGGAAGTTGTTTTACTTCTTGTAGTAACCTCACCGAGACCATTAGCTTTTTGATGGATTTTTGATGGCAGGGGACGGGTAATTAAGATCTTGTACAAATTGTTACCTCCACCTACTCAACTAATTTATTTTACAATAATAGGAAATAAGCTTCCATCTGCTTTATCTGCAATTATGATAAACACTCTGAGTTACAATTTGCAATGTGGGATAGTAAAAAATCAGAATCGCCTTAATGAATATCCAGTAAAATATAATAGAAAGTTTGTAGGTTCAAAATATATTCCTTAGTCATTCCTTCCATTGAAAATAATGAGATCTATTAATGATCTTAGATGTATAGCTTTAGCTTGTATTTTTTGAAGTTTAACTCATAAATTATTTTTGCAACACTCATTTTCTTATCTATTATGAAAAGCTAAAAATTTTCAAATATTGTCGTATAAGTTGCTTGAGATTACCTTCTATTTTTGAGGGTGGGTTAGGGAAAAGGGGAAAATACCAGAATTTTTTAGGTAATTGAAATTACTTATGATTCTTGGCTTAAGAGATAAGAATTCAGAGATCAAAAAGATCTGTGGTGCAGTTCAAAGATTTGTTACATAAAGTCCATGAGCTGTAGACTTATCTCTAAACATTTGTAGTGTCAGAAAGATGCTATTTATAATTCCACTCACAGACTAGGTTTGGGGAAGTAGATAGCTCTTCTTTATTCATATTTGATATTTTGAAACCAGGTTGCTAAGTTTGTTTATTGCGCAAGATAGTGAAGGGTTTTATTGCACAAAACAACGAATTATAGTGTCAGATCTTTTAATGTGGATTTTTTCAAAATTATTGACTGAGAACATTATAATCAACTGAGGCAACAATATGAAAATTGCTGGTAAAAAAGTATTACTTACGGGAGCTAATGGCGGGATTGGTCAAGCTATTCTTAGACGGTTACACGGAGAAGGTGCTCTTATTGCCGCTACTGATTTAAATGTAGATTATCTAGATGCCAAAGTTCGTTTTAATGGGAATTTATTGGACAAGAATTTTTGTGATGAATTGCCTAAACGTGTGTATGAAGCATTGGGAGGTTTAGACATTTTAATAAATAATGCAGGAGTTATTAGAAGAGGAAAGATTACAGAATCCAGTGATGAAGATTTGGAAGTTTCCATGAAAGTGAATGTGGAAGCGCCATTTAGATTGTGCCGTGCTAGTATCCCTTTGTTAAATCAGGGAGGGGGGGGAGCCATTGTCAATATAGCCAGCTGCTGGGGAATTCATCCTGGACCTTCACACCCTATTTATGTCATGACAAAGGCGGCTATAGCGTCATTGACACAATGTTTGGGGAGGGATCATGCAAGTGAAAATATTCGTGTGAATGCGGTATGTCCTAATGAAGTAAATACTCCTATGATTAAATCAGGTTTTTCAATAAGGGGACTAGACCCCAATAAAGGTATCGAAGAATTAAATAAGACTGTTCCTTTAGGTCGTATCGCAGAACCAGAGGATATAGCTGATGTTGTGGCCTTTCTATTATCAGATGCTGCGCGATATATGTGTGGATCTTTAGTTGAAGTAAATGGAGGAAAAGCAGTTTCTTGAATTATCTAAAAGGTAAAGTGGCTCTAATTACGGGTGCTTCAAGTGGGATTGGGTTAAGCACTGCAAGGTTGCTCAGCAAACATGGTGCACAAGTTTATACAGCACAAAGACGAGAAGGCGAGCACGATTGGATAGAGGCTGATTTTCATAATCCTGATGCGTGTGCAAATGTGATAAGTGAACTGTCCGAACGCACCAAACACTTAGATATCCTAATCAATAATGCAGGAATCATGAGGGAGGGATCTGTAAAAGAGACCAGTGTTCAAGATTGGAACGCCCAATTACATCTGAATTTGACCGTGCCTTTTATACTGATCAAGAACGGCTTGGGCCTCATGCAAAGTAAAGGAGCAGCAATAGTGAACATAGGATCTATTGAAGGGATAGGGAGCAACCCTCGTCACCCAGCTTATTGCGCCTCTAAAGCGGGGTTGCATGCCTTAACAAGGGCAGTTGCAGTTGATCACGGGTCAGAAGGTATTCGGTGTAATGCTGTTGCTCCTGGTTGGATTAATACACCACTTAATCTTGATTTCATCAATTCAATGCCTGATCCTAAGGCTTTTAAAGCAAAAATTGGTCAAATACATCCTCTGAACCGCTGCGGTGATCCAGAAGAAGTTGCGGAGCTAATCGTTTGGTTGGCCTCGGACAAAGCATCCTTTGTAACGGGGCAGATATTCACAATTGATGGAGGACGTACTGCAAAATTAAGTTTGCCCTAAGTTTTATTTGATTTTTCACAAGATAACCTCAAAGTGTTTCTTGAAGTTGCTAAGAACTAAATCATAGCCAGTCTCATAAAATGTATACTTTATTTTTTTGATACTTTAGTGTGAGAGAGATCCCTGATCATACAGACTATTTATATCTTTCGTTAGTTTTGACATTTGTTTTTAAGAGAGCATCTATGGCAGAATCGAGAGAAACTTTTCCTAATTTATTACCTCCTTCATCTATTACGTTACATTCCTTAGTTTTGGATTTGTTTAGTTCTTTCAGAGCATTTTCTAAAGTTAGTGATGATAGTAAGTTGGGTCCACGACAAGATCCTTTGGTTGCTATAGACTCAATCCTGATTACCTTACCTCTATTAACGTCTTTTATGAAATCAGAGATATAATCATCAGC
>PACC02000095.1 GCA_002699695.2 Paracoccaceae bacterium
ACCATAAAACTTGAAATATTTACATATTTTTCTTGCTTTTCTAGACTGGGCTGTCAGTCCCCATGCTAAATAAATGGCATTGAAAAGGGAGGTAGGCTTAAAAGCAGGAACAAGTCTTTCAGCTCCATCATAATCCCAATCGAGCCGTTGGCTTTCCTTCTTTATAGGGTCGGTTCCAAAATTAAAAGCTGGCAACTCAGATTTTTGTTTAGCCTCTTCGCAATCCATTAGAACATTCAATGAATGCTTAAACAGAGCCTCGTCTTCTTTCAACTTATTTAAAGGTCCCCATTTATCACAAAAAGATATTCGCGCATCCTGAAATTGCTGATGATTATAGTATTTACCAAGCACCAAGAAATCCTCAACAGCCTCGTAACTAAAAGGTTTGATCCTGGGAATTTGACTTTTTACGCGCTGTACTAATATTTTTCCTCCAGTAGCACCTTCAGGTTTTTTTCTTGCGAGTAATACAGAATTGATCAAATTATTGTGAGCCAGCTTTTGACCATTCTTCCTTAAATCAAGATACATGTAGCCACTCTCCGCAACCTTGCACTCAAAAATTACCGCCAATTGGGTTGTATATAACATGAAGCCTATGAAGATTAATATTTTGTACTTTTAATGTACTTTTAATATTAAAGTACATTAAAAAAACAATCAAATAAAGTTTTAGATCTCAAGAACTTCAAAACAAAGGTTCTTCAAACCGAAGAAATACGGCCTAGATTTGCTTAATCAACCGCAAAATGTTATTATTAATTTCGGGGATAACTCGATCTTCTCCTTTGACGATTTTCTTCTCTTTGTCAAAGAATGGAAGGTTAACAATTTCAATTGGATGACTTGTTCCATCCAAAAAGTGTAAGTCTAAGTTTCTCCCAGACCAATCCCCTGGCTCATAAAATTGTGCATAACCTATTCCCAAACCTAATGTCGGCGAAGGAATCCCAGCTCTTATTTTACCTACAATCTTATTTCCATCCATAATCTTGCTGTCAGCAGCCGGAATTCTAGTTTTGCATGTTGCACCTAGGAGGCATATACCCTTTTCTTTATTTACTAATGCAGCTCGTCCTACAAAATCTTCCTTATCCATATCAACAAATTGAGCGAAACCAACTTCAAAAGGAGTCATTTTAAAATCTATGTCAGTGGTATTTCCAAGAATTCCAGCTTCTATTCTCCTCATCGTCATTGCTCTAGTTGAGGATACCTCCATACCAAATTTTTTACCGGTGCTCATTAAATAATCCCAAAGAGAAAGATGATCAGTTTTGGCAGCATCGCAATAAATTTCAAATCCCAACTCGCCCGTGAAACCAGTCCGCGATACATATAGGCTTTGTCCACCAATATCAAAAAAACCGGACTGAAAATATTTTATAGTTTCATCGATTTGACCTTGAGATGCAGCTTTCATGATTTCTATAGAGGCAGGACCCTGAATTTGTAAGACTCTGGAATGAGGGTCCGAGATATTTACGTTAAAATTTTCACTGTGTGCGATAAGCCAGGTTTCTAATGCCCCGTCAGCTTGAACATACCAAAAATGATTTTCATCAAACCGAAAAACAATTCCGTCCATGAATATACCACCCTGGGGCGTACAGGCTATAGCATAATATCCTCGACCTATTCTCATGCCTTTTACCCTACGGGTCAAAACTTTTTCTAAAAAAGGGACAGTATCTGGCCCAGTGATCTCAATAGGTTTTTCAGGTACATCGAAAAGTAAGGCCTTACGTCTTAATGTCCAATATTTTTCCAAGGGATTTTCCCCATTGTACACGGCGAAAAACCGGTTAGCATAAACTCCCCTGATCATTTTTTTAGTATTTTGTCTCTCTAAGAAAGGAGACTCTTCAAACCTCCGAGCACTTACCCTCACAGTATTAAAAAGATCTTCTTCTTCCTGCAAATTAACCATATCTAATCCTCACTGATTGACGTGCATTTCGTAGCTATCACGAACCATCCCTCTTAATGATTCTTGGTGGATCATAAGCGGTCACCCCAGGCATCGGTTTATCGACTAATTTTATGTCAACAAGACAGGTGTGTGCAATAGGTCCTTGCGCCAGACTCGAGGTACCCTTATCCGGGGTCAACACATTAGGATTTCCATTCTTGCAAGTACTATTTATAATTGTCGGATCGAGCGGATCATACCAAGCACCTGTACTCATTAAGACAACTCCAGGACGTATACCTTCATCTAGAACAACAGCTGCAAGACAAGACCCCCTGTCATTAAAAACAATTACCAAATCTTTGGACTTCAAATTTCGTTTTCTGGCATCCAAACTGTTAATACGAATAGGCTCCCACCCGTTAATTTTAGAAGCTCTACTATAGCTACCATGGTCTAGTTGAGAATGAAGCTTGTTATCCGGTTGATTAGAAATTAAGTGCAAGGGAAATTTTGTTTGATTACTCCCCAGCCATTCACAGGGTTCTTGCCAAATGGCGTGACCTGTACAATCTCGATAACCAAAACTAGCTACAACTTCAGAATATATCTCAATCTTGCCACTAGGCGTTTTTAATCGATTCTTAATTGGATCCTTTCTAAACTTCTCCAACATGACAATTTTCTCTTTTGGATCACTAAATTTGAACCAACCCTTTTCCTCAAAGTCTTCGTAACTTGGCATTACCAAGTCGAGCACGACTGCTTTCTTGCGTGTCTCCACATATAACCATTTAATCCAATCATCTGGAGTTTTTTCCCCTGTAAAATCTGATTCGACACCCATAGCGCAAGCTATCCCTTTAAAAATTTCAAAATCACTCTTACTTTCACCATATGGCTCAGTTAATTTTGACATCTTGACGATGTAAGGGTCTCTAGGTGTAAGAGCAATATCTTCGCGTTCAAGGGGAGTATTACAAGGTAAGACTATGTCTGACCTTTTTGCTAATGCATTCCAACACCATTCGTTACAAATTATGGTGTCTGGTTTTTGCCATGCTTTCATAAGGCGGCCTAAATCTTGATGATGATGAAACGGATTCCCACCTGCCCAATAGACTATTTTTGTTTCCGGATAGATGTATTCTTTACCATCAAAATCAAACTTCTCATTTGGACACAATAGAAGATCACTAATCCGAGCAACTGGAATAAAGGTTTTAACAGAGTTCTTACCTTGAGGTACAGCTACTGCAGGTGGAATGGTAAACTGACCCCCAACAAAGTTCGTTGCACTATAACCAAAACCTATTCCCCCACCTGGTAATCCAATCTGACCTAGCATTGCCGCGACTGTTATGGCCATCCAAAAAGGTTGTTCCCCATGATCTTGTCTCGTCAAGGACCAACTGACGGAAATCATAGTTCGATTAGCGGCCATCTTATGTGCAAGATCCTTTACCTTTTCAGGATCTAATTCACAAATATTAGATGCCCAATTAGCCGTTTTTGGTATCCCATCAGTCTCCCCAAGAACATAAGCCAAAAATTTTTCATAACCTACCGTATATTTCTTAAGAAAACTATTGTCCGTAAGACCATATTCATGAAGGGTATAGGCAATTCCAAGTAAAAGAGCAGTATCTGTATTGGGGCGAGGTGATAGCCATTCTCCTCTTACTTCTTCGAGTAAATCAGCTTTCACTGGGCTGATATTTACAAATGATATGTTTGATTTAGTTGCAGAAATTAGATTTTCTCGCTGGAAATGACTACCAACCCCGCCTTGGCTTATTTGTCCATTTTTTAGAGGGATCCCTCCAAAACAAACAAATAGTTCTGTATTTTCCAATATGGATTCCCAGCTGGTACATGTATCGAGAAACTCTCTATAACTGCCTAAAATATGGGGAATCATCGTTTCTGCTGCTGCAAAACTATAGGTGAATTTTGATTTAGTATAACCTCCGATACAATTTAAAAAACGGTGCAGCTGACTTTGTGCATGATGAAAACGACCAGCACTGGACCAACCATAAGAGCCAGCATAAATAGCTGAGTTGCCATAATCCTTGCGAACCCTATTTAATTCACCCGCTACTAATTTCTCCGCTTCTAACCAACTTACCTCAATAAAAGGATCTACCCCCCTCAGGTCGGTCTTACTACCTGGCCCATTCTCCAGCCAACTCTGCCGAACGGCTGGAGCTTTTATTCTTGTGGGACCATGCTGAACATCAATTATACCTGAAGCGATAGGAGAAGAGTCCTGGTCATGCTCAAAGCTTAATAATTCTTGTACCCTACCATTACTTACTCTCGCACGATAGGTGCCCCAGTGAGAGCTTGTTAATGGTAATTTTGTCTTCTGGACCATGTCATTTTCCATTTACCACTCTACATCATATCTTTCATCATTGGGGCCCACTCTGCTAATTTCAAAACTCTACCCGTTTGATGCCTAACAAAAGTATAATCAGGATGGTAAAATTCTAACACGGTGTCTGCATCCATATTACCAAAAGCATTCATCAACTTGTTGTAAATGTCCATTTTCTATCTTCCTTTCCACAACATATTCATTATGATGTATTCCAAAAAGGATATCAGCACAATATCAACTCAAGATTTTATCCGAGCAATGTATAAGTTTGTTAAATTTTGTTCCTCTTATTATTAAACTCCCTATGCAATAGGATAAATTATGATAAATCAATTTGAGAAAGAACTCGGAGATCGTCTTCTTAGATATGCTGCTATTGACAGTCAAAGTGAAGAAGAGTCAGCCACAATACCTAGTACAAATAGCCAATATGATATGCTTAGGCTTCTGGAAAAAGAGCTTAAAGATATGAATGCCCATAATGTCCAAATTACCAATTATGGAGTAGTACTAGCCACAATACCAGCAAATACAAAAGGGCCTACAATAGGTTTCCTTGCCCATGTCGATACAGCACCACAATTTAATGCTAAGGGCGTAAAACCAAGAATTATAAGAGGTTATAACGGTGGAGACATTACTTTTCCAGATGATCCTTCTCTAATACTTTCCCCTAAAGATTTTCCCCATTTGGCTGAAAAACAAGGTCATAACATAATTACGGCATCCGGTAAAACCCTGCTAGGAGCTGATGATAAAGCAGGAATAGCAATTATCATGACTGCAGCACAACATCTGTTAGGAAATCCTGATATATCTCATGGTGAAATTAGATTGGCCTTTAATCCTGATGAAGAAATCGCAAAGGGTGTCCACAAAAACTTACCAAAAGATTTGGCGGCTGAATTTGCCTACACCTTTGATGGAGGAAAAGTTGGAGAACTGGATGCTGAAACTTTTTCCGCTGATTTAGCTGAAGTAACCATTAAAGGCGTTTCAATACATCCTGGAGAAGCGAAAGGTGAAATGGTTAATGCCATCCATTTAGCTTCAAGAATAATAAATAACCTACCTCAAACTACCCTGACACCCGAAGTCACTGACGGGCGAGATGGTTTTATCCATGCAACAGACATGGTTGGAGGCTCATCTGAAATGAAACTTAAGCTCATTCTACGAGACTTCGAATTGCAGGGACTAAAAGATAAAGGACATTTGCTCTCAAAAATTTGTGAAGCTGTACAATCATCTGAACCCCGGTCTGAAATCTCGTGTCATATTCGCCCCCAATATAGAAACATGCGATATTGGCTAGACAAAAACCCCAAACCAATTAAATTAGCTGAAAAAGCGATTAAAGAGTTAGGAATTGAGCCCATAAAAAAACCAATTCGTGGAGGAACAGATGGATCTCTATTAACCGAAATGGGCGTACCGACACCAAATCTGTTTACCGGAATGCAAAATGTTCATGGTCCGCTTGAGTGGATTTCCACAACAGACATGGAGGTCGCCACTGACTTGTTACTAAATATTGTAAACCTAGCAACTAAAATCGAAACCTAGCCACTAGAAATAGTAAGAATACTATTTGCTTTGAACTGGTCTGACTAACGCCTTCAAATTGATGAAAAAATGGCTGTAAATTTTGACAAACTAGTTTCTATCATTTTAGAGCCAGGGAAAGAGCATCGTAGTTTCACGGCAATAGCTGGACCTCCATGCTCTGGGAAATCAACACTTTCAAAGAATTTATGTACAAAAATTAATAGTTTTGAACCTAATAGTACAGACGTTTTCCAAATTGATGGTTTTCATAATGATGATATGGTTTTAGAGGATCTTGGTTTGTTAAACAGAAAAGGTTCTCCATATACTTTTGACATTGTTGGCTTTACCTCCACAATGAAAAAATTGTTCGAAAACAACGAAAATACCATCGCTGTCCCTATATTTGATCGACAATTAGAAATTTCTCGAAATAGTTCTAAAAGTCAGTTTGGCATCTAATAGTTGAAGGAAATTATCTTATGTTAAAAGACAAACCATGGGTAGCTTTGCCACAATATTATGATACAAAAATTTTTGTAAATGTTACTCCAGCCACTATAAGAAAGAGACTTGATAATCGTTAGGTTAATCTTACTGAAGAAGTTGGGGAGAAAAAGATTTTAAATAATGACTTGCCCAGCACAAGATATGTTTTGGGGAATAGTATGAATTGTGAATTTTTTTATGAAAACATGGGAATTTAGACTTTTGATGACCACACCTGTAATCCAGATGAAGTCTGCCTTAATTATTCGGGAATGTTTTCTCTCTTATTATAACCAAATAAGACTTCTATTACTCCTGCTAATAAGATAGCTCCAGCACCTAACCATTGTGAGAACAACATAGTTTCATTAGGAACTAAAATCGTTGCACTAACAATGGCAACAATTACTTCTGACATCATAAGAATTCCAACTCTTCCTGGGAATAGTAACTGGGAAACTCTAAAAATAATCCAAAAACATGGTAGCAAAATTATAATAGACCATACAGCAGCTATGAAAAAACTGTCCTTTATAATATCAATATCCGGGATTGAATCCTGATAAATGAAAATAGCAAAAAGGATTGAAATAATTGTTGTAGCAACATAAACTATCGTGGTTAAAGGTAAAGTAGGAGCATTTGGCCACCTATTAATAATGACAGCTCCTATCGCCCAAAATATCCCTGATAAAAACCCAAAAAGATCACCAATATTAAGTTTGGGACTCTCTAGGTTATTCAGATCTAGTAATAAGAGAAAAAGACCTACGATAGCGACAAAAATTGAAACTATTCTTGCTTTAGTTAGACATTCTGAAAGCCAAATAACACCTAATATAGTGGACCAAATAGGACTCAAGTAGAATAGGAGTGTAGCTCTTATAACAGTAGTTTCAACCAAACTATTTGCATATAAAGTAAATGCTGCTCCTATCATGAAACCCGCACATGTCATAGGTACTGGATGAACTTTCAACCCTTTAAGGTTTTGTGCTAATAATGGGAAAAGAACTATCAAAGGACACGCATTAACTAAAACAATGCTCCACGATCCGGCCATTCCTGCCTGCTCAATTGTTCTCAAAGGGACCCAGTACAAACCCCAAGCGGAAGCACTTAAAAAAATTAGCAAACTTAATGAAGAGTTTGAATAAATTCTTGAAAACAAGATAATATAACGTTCTTAAGTTGAAGTGGTTAAGTTAAAACTTATTGGGTGCTATCTAATACTACGATAAAAGTCCACAAGTTTAACTCAAATAGTTTTCTGATCCTTAGATTTTTTACGACGGGAAAACTGTTTACATCTTTTGAAATTGCCCTGCCTAAGAAAACTATCTCCCCAAACTTCAGACTTGTGAATTCTCTACCCTCTATAGCCCTCCTATAAGCTTTAAGGAGGAAACGACTTCTGCAACTCCATTTTGTGCTTTCAAGTCAGTAAAATGGAATGGTTTACCGGCTCTTTGTTTAAGTGTATCTACTCTCATTTTCTCAATTGAGACTCCCACGTACTTAGCAAGATCGATTTTATTAATAAGAAGGATATCTGACTTGGTTATACCTGGTCCTCCTTTCCTAGGAATTTCTTCTCCCATCGCTACATCAATCATGTAAATGGTAATGTCGGCTAACTCAGGACTGAAAGTGGCTGCAAGATTATCTCCTCCGCTCTCAATTAGAATGATATCGAGGTCCGGGATTTGAGACAGAAGATCATCTATTGCGGCAAGATTGATTGAAGCATCTTCTCTAATTGCAGTATGGGGACAGCCTCCTGTTTCAATACCTCTAATACGTTCTAATGGCAAAACCTGTTTTCTCATCAAATATTCTGAGTCTTCTGAAGTATAAATATCATTGGTAACTACAGCCATTGAAATTTCGGCACTCAAGTTCCTACAAAGTACCTCTGTAAGGCTCGTTTTACCTGCTCCCACTGGGCCGCCAATTCCCACCTTCAGAGGTCCATTAGTCTTCATTTCATTCTCCTTAAGCTTTTTCTCATTATTATAATACAAAAGAGACAATCTATGATCTGAATATCCTTGTTTTAAGAGTTTCATGTCTCATTGAAGCAATATCAGCAAGCATACAACTATTCTTCAAATCAGTTAATTTAGCTGCTAAAGCTGCCCTTGCCATTTCCTCCATGACAGGAAACAAATTAAATAACGCACGCTGACCTTCTGTTTGACCTAATGGGATTAATCTAATCCCAACACTTATCAAATTTGCTGTGAAATTGTGAGCGTAAAGAGGAAGAACATATTCTAATGGTATGTTTTCAATTTTTGATTTGAATCCCATTACAACTGGTAAAGGCATACCCGTACACTTTTTTTCCATTATTTGGGAAGTCACTTTTGCAAAGGCATAACCTAAAGCCAAAGTTTCCTCATATCTCTCCCTGCTTGGAGCTAAAGCTTTAGCTAAATCAGAAATTTCCTCCAAAGAATTTCTATCCGATCTATAAGCTTGACTGAATAAAACCAGATCATTCCAACCTGAGCCATTTCTTAAGAGGGACTCTATCCACTCCTCTACATCTTTTCTCGTACTTATTTCACCACTGGCAATCTCAATCTCCAAACCATGAGAATAAGCAAAAGAACCAATAGGATAACCTGGTGAAAGCCAGGCCATCACCTTATGATAGCTCAAACTAGTGTTTGTGCCCTGTAGTTCTAAACTCACCGTAAGCACCACCTTCCGGATTAAATGGTTGGGTAATGACTTCTAAAGTCAAGCCCAAATTTTCTAACATTTGCATAATCACATGATCAAAACGAAGAATTAAACTATCTTTTTGAATTTCACATGACAAATGTCTGTTTCCAATGTGCCAAGCTGCTTTTAATATTAGCAAGGGGTCATTTGAGGTTGCCCTCATAAGCTTTTCAGAAGCTGCTTTTACTTCGACGTATTTACCATTCTCTAATTTGATCAAGTCCCCACTACGTAGTTCAGTTGTCTTAAATAAATCTAACAAAAATTCCTCGCCACCATCGGTTTTCATGACTATCCTTCGCCGAAACCTATCATCGTAACTGAGGGTAATAAAATCTGTAGGATTTATTCCACTTTTCATATGATTAGCTATTACTTTACTTCCCTTTATCATTTCAAATCTTTCTAAGTTACTTCTCTTAAAATTACGATTGTAATTAATAAAGAAAATACCTTTGCGCCATCGGTAAATCCGAGGCTGGTTCGCAAGTCAATAATTCACCATTAGCTCTGACTTCATAGGTCTCTGGATCAACTTCCATATGGGGACACAAATCATTATACATCATGTCTGATTTAGTAACGTTTCTAGTATCTCTTACAGACACGACCTCCTTACGTAAGCCTAATTTTTGGCCAACCTCGTCAGAAAAGCTGGCTTCTGAAACAAATACTACCGAAGAATTTTCAAGTGAGCGGCCAAAAGCACCAAACATTGGTCGCGTGTAGACAGGTTGAGGGGTAGGAATAGAAGCGTTAGGATCTCCCATCTGAGCACAAGCTATACTTCCACCCAGCAATACTAATTCTGGTTTTACTCCAAAAAAGGCCGGGTTCCAGATGACTAAGTCTGCACGCTTACCTACTGAAACACTCCCAATTTCATGACTTATTCCATGGGCTAATGCGGGGTTAAGGGTATATTTAGCGATATATCTTTTGACACGGGCATTATCATTTTCACCATTCTCTTCTGATAAACGGCCCCGCTGTACTTTCATTTTGTGAGCAGTCTGCCAAGTACGAATAATCACCTCTCCAACTCTACCCATGGCCTGGCTATCAGATGCAATAATCGAAAAAGCACCTAAATCGTGTAAAATGTCCTCCGCAGCAATTGTTTCTTTCCTAATTCTGCTTTCTGCAAAAGCTATATCCTCTGGAATTGATTTGTCTAAATGGTGACACACCATTAGCATGTCGAGGTGCTCCTCTATAGTATTGATGGTGTAGGGCCGGGTAGGATTAGTAGAACTTGGTAGAACATTGGTTTCTCCACAAACCTTAATGATGTCAGGAGCGTGTCCTCCTCCAGCGCCTTCCGTATGAAATGCATGAATAGTACGACCTTTAAAAGCCTCAATTGTAGTTTCCACAAAACCACTCTCGTTGAGAGTGTCTGTATGAATCATGACTTGCACGTCCATCTTGTCGGCAACTGACAAACAATTATCAATAGCTGCTGGTGTTGTACCCCAATCCTCATGTAATTTGAGTGCACATGCCCCTGCCAGAACTTGCTCTACCAAAGCTTCTGGCAAACTAGCGTTACCCTTGCCTGCAAAAGCTAAGTTCATATTAAGCCCATCTGCGGCCTGTAACATTCTACCAATATGCCATTTCCCTGGAGTGCATGTGGTGGCCAGTGTGCCGTGGGCGGGACCAGTCCCTCCACCTAACATAGTTGTCAACCCAGAATGCAAAGCATCATCTATTTGCTGAGGACAAATAAAATGGATATGAGAGTCAAAACCACCAGCTGTTAGAATTTTACCTTCCCCTGCTATCACTTCAGTTCCCGGCCCTACTACAATGTTTACATCTGGTTGAATATCTGGATTTCCTCCCTTGCCTATTTCAGAAATCCGACCATTAGTAATTCCAACATCTGCCTTATATATCCCAGACACATCCACTATCAGAGCATTAGTTATCACTGTGTCAACCGAACCTTCTGTTCGAGTTCTTTGAGATTGCCCCATTCCATCCCTAATAACCTTTCCTCCTCCAAACTTAATTTCTTCCCCATAGGTAGTTAAATCCTTCTCAACTTCTATAATGAGTTCAGTATCAGCTAGACGAATTTTATCTCCTTTAGTAGGACCGTACATATCGGCATAAACATTTCTAGGAATTTGATATGGCATCAAAGATCTCCCATTACCTGTGCACTGAAACCAAATATTTTTCTCTGACCTTTGAACGGAATAAGTCTTACAGCCTTGACCTGACCAGGTTCAAATCTTACAGCTGTCCCAGATGGTATATCTAAACGGTATCCAAGGCTGATACTCCTATCAAAATTTAGTGCCTCATTTGTTTCTGCAAAATGATAATGGCTTCCCACCTGAATTGGCCGATCACCAGTGTTTGAGACATTAAGTTCGACTATTTCTGAATCTTTGTTCAAAATAAGATCTCCCTCAACGGTAAAAATCTCTCCAGGATTCATTTTATTTCCTTTTTTCTAATTGGGTAATGAACAGTCACTAATTTGGTGCCATCAGGGAAGGTTGCCTCAACCTGCACATCCGTGATCATTTGAGATATACCGTCCATGCATTCATCTTCAGAAATGATTTTTCCTCCCTCTTCCATCAGTTTCGCAACAGTTTTCCCTTCTCTAGCCCCTTCAATTACAAAATCAGAGATAATAGCTATGGCCTCTGGATAGTTGAGTTTTATCCCTCTATTTAAACGATTCTTAGCTACCATTGCTGCTAGGCTAATCAGTAACTTATCTTTTTCTCTAGGTGTTAAATTCATATAAATACCTTAAATCAACCATACCCTAGGTATAAATCCATCATTAGAAAATAGCTTTAATAGAAGACTGGTAAAATTTTTTATTGAGGTAGGATCTTCAGAGACAGCCCTACCCAAGAGACAATTGTTCCAGCAACTAGCCCCGCCAGTCATTTTACTCTGACTCATGATTTCTCTCACTTGCTTAATATATCCTCCTGATTGCAAAGAAACATACAAAACGGTACAAAAAGAAGTATTATTCCCTAAGTTGGCTTTGCTGTATAGCCTTTCCTTTCCGGTGAACAAAAAATTTTCTGCAAGTATCAATTTTTGATCCCTTTTGATGCGCCATTGATCAGAAAAGTGGCAATTTGAACTAAATTCACCACTTTTGAGACGACCAAAAATAACTGTCTCAATAATTAAGAGCTTGGAAGTATTAACAATATTAAAAGTCATTGTCCTCGATAGCTTCGATCTATTAAACAAAATCGTCTCCTGAGGGCACCAAAAGGATGTGGAATTATCTCCTAATGTTAAATCAATTTCGACCCGACTCTCTTCACCATTAGACTTATACACCTTCTCAGAGGCCTGGCTTGTGATCCAAGTCTCTGTGTTGTTTCCTCCACTGATAGATATTGATAATTGGTCTCCCCCAACAATTCCACCTCCAGTATTAATCATTATAGCTTCTTTCCCCGGGATTGAATTCTTGGGTATCAGTGCTTTCAACGAGCCTGACTGATATAAATTTGAAAGAGTGGTTTCACCTCTCACTTCAGCAAACGATACTTCCAAGCATCCTCTGGCGCGTTGCAATATTATCTTATCTTCCTTCTGTCCATTCATAAGTTTGCTCATTGTGAGTCAACCGCATTAGCGCTGGAGCATTCCGCGTTTCTCCTACCAGCCAGAAAAATATTTCTTTATGGATTTAGACATTGTATCGACCCCCGTTATAAAATCTGACAAGTACAGGCTTTATAATAGCTTAAAAAAAATAGAATTAATGTCCAGAGCCATCTATATAACTTACCAATTGATACTATTAATCTTTTTTTGTAGGATTAACCGAATAATGCTATTCCTCTAACGTGTAATTAAATATGCTAAGTAATAATTTAAGTTGAAGGCAGATTTTAGTGACATTTTCAGATCTAAAAATAGCTATAAAAATTTTTTTTAGTTATCGCGTCAGAAAAAAAGCAATTAAGATAGCACTAATAGTTGGGCTAATACTAGCTTTCATAAATCATGGGAACGAACTGTTAACTCTTTCGATTTCTGGCGATACATGGATACGGATGATCTTAACATTTTTTGTGCCATATACGGTTTCTTCACTGACTGCGACACAAGTTATACTTACTGATTTAAAAAATAAAAATTAACTAATTATATAATTTTATCATAGTATGGAATTTTATGTTTTCTCATTTTGACTAAAAAGTAACAGGATTCAGCTTCTCAAAAAAAAATTAGCATAATGATTGAACTGACAAAAAATATTTTGCTAAAGAGTTTAAGCCAACTGTTTTCACACAAAAAAAAATGAGTTAAACTATCCTAAGACTCATTTAGATTGGAATCAGATTAATGGAAAGAGAATGTGGTTTATTTAACCCCTCTTTTAAGCTCAGTGACCAAAACATAACTGGTTTTAATGAAGCTTTCTATAATTTAACCGAGCCTAGCTTAATGGAGCAGGCAATCAAAAGAAATGAGGGGGAATTAGGTCTTGGCGGTGCTTTGGTTGTTAATACGGGAAAGTTCACTGGACGATCACCGAAAGACAAACATGTTGTAGTCTCGCCCAGTACTGCGAACAAAATTTGGTGGGAGCAAAACGCTAGAATGGAGAAGGCTTCATTCGATGTTTTATATGCTGACATGCTTCGTCACATGAAAAGTAAAAATCTTTACGTACAAGATTTATTTGCGGGTGCAGAAAAAGACCATCGAATTAAAATCAGAGTCATATCTGAACTTGTGTGGCATAACTTGTTCATAAGACATTTGCTAATCCGGCCAAATGAATTTGAAGTTGTAGACTTTGTCGCCGACTTTACAATCATAAACCTTCCAACTTTCTTTGCCGACCCGGTTAGGCATGGATGCAGATCCGAAACTGTTATCGCGATTAATTTTGATGAAAAAACTGTGCTAATAGCAGGAACTGAGTATGCAGGAGAAAACAAAAAAAGCGTGTTCACATTGCTTAATTATCTCCTTCCGCAAAAAAGTATAATGCCCATGCATTGTTCTGCGAATAGGATTTCTGACACTTCATCGGACTCGGCAATTTTTTTTGGTTTATCGGGGACAGGAAAAACTACACTTTCAGCTGATGGTAAAAGAGTTTTGGTCGGCGATGATGAGCATGGATGGTCCGCAAATGGTATTTTTAATTTCGAAGGTGGGTGTTACGCTAAAACTATAAATCTGTCTCGTGAAAATGAACCAGATATATACGCCACAACATCGAAATTTTCCACTGTGATCGAAAATATGGTGTGTAATGAACACACTAAACAATTGGATTTTCAAGATGATAGCTTGACGGTGAATATGCGTGCTGCCTATCCAATGCATTATATAGCTAATTCAGCTCAAGATGGCTTAGCAAAACATCCGAAGGATCTTGTTATGTTAACTTGTGACGCATATGGGGTCATGCCACCCATAGCTTCTCTCTCAGCAGCTCAAGCTATGTATCATTTTTTGTCAGGTTTTACATCAAAAGTGGCGGGTACTGAAAGAGGGGTAACTGAGCCTGAGCCAACGTTTTCAACTTGTTTCGGTGCACCGTTTTTACCTCTCCGACCAGAGGTATATGGAGAATTATTAAGAGAAAAAATCACAAAGTATAACACGAGGTGTTGGCTACTAAATACGGGGTGGACAGGGGGAGGATTTGGAATTGGGAAACGTATGCCAATTCATATAACTAGATCACTCTTGGATGCCGCACTAGAGGGGCGTTTAGATCGTTGTTCTTTTCGTAAAGATTCAAACTTTGGTTTTGAAGTGCCTATTTCTCTTCAAGGCGTAGATAACAAATTCCTAAATCCAAGAGAAAATTGGTTGGATAAAGTTTCTTACGATAAAGCAGCTACAAAATTAGTTAAATTATTCGCTGCTAATTTTGAGCAATATTTACCTTTTGTAGATGAAAAAACAAAAGCTGCTGCAATTGGCTAATCTTGAGCATTTATGGTACCAATTATCGCATCTCTTGTAATTGGTAAATTTGTCACATGACATCCGATAGCATCGGCCACAGCATTAACTATAGCAGCGCCCGTAGGCCCCTGAGAAATTTCTCCTGCTCCAAGAGGCTTTTCCTCAGGTCTATCAATAAGAATTGTGTGCAAATTTGGAATTTCACTAAATTTAAGAATAGGGTAATCTGTCCATGATTCAGCAGTTGCCGAAAATCCATCCACTGGCACACACTCCTTTAAAGTCCAACTAATTGATTGAATAATGCCACCCTCAACCTGATTTTTTACTCCATCTGAGCTGACGGCTTCACCCACATCGGACACGGATATTGCATCTGTTACACTTACATTTTCACCTACGTGAACTTTAACCATGACCGCACAATAACCTCCTGAACCTTTATAACGCGCAAAGCCAATGCCCCAACCAATGCCCTCTTCATTGGAGAGTGCCCTATCTTTCTTGGTTTCATAATCAAGACGCTCCAGTATTTCCCTAGCTCGGGGGTCGGTTGTGTGATCGAGACGAAAAGCAATAGGTTCAACCTCAATTTGTTTCGCAATACTATCTAAAAGCGCCTCATTGGCGACGACATTACAATACGCTCCCAAAGAGCGTAGCGCAGATGTTCTGTATGGAGTATCATATATAATCCGCTTTCTAACCCTTACACCCCCCACTTCATAAGATGGAATAGCATTTCTATCAGCTCCTCCCCCTCTCTCCACTGGCACATCAGGAGTCCGTGAAGGAGAAATAGGATTGGCCAAATATCCTGCTGCCCGCAAATTTGGGAAGTTAGCACTGGGCCTATTGGTATGAGGTGTGGAATTTAATTCCACATCGAAAGCAACAAGTCGATTATTTGAAGAAAGTAGGGCTCTTGACTTTGTTACCATGGAAGCTCCCATTGGTGATGAATGAAATTCATCAAATCTGGACCAGACAACCTTTAGAAATCGTCCAGGTACAGATTTAGCCATTAGAACAGCGTCAAACGCTACATCATCTGCTCCATTGTGCCCATAGCAACCTGAACCGGGTTTATGTATTACGCAAATCTTTTCCTCTGCTGTATTTAAGACTTTTGCAATAGCTTGTCTTAATTGGAATACTCCCTGACTGTGCGTGAAAATGGTGATCTTGTCTTTCTCAGCCTTTGCGATAGCAGTAGCAGGACCTATTGAGCCGTGATAAATAAATGGCCGTGATGCGGTAATTTCAAACCAAGTTCCCGAATTCTTATTTACGTCTCTTGACTCAATCACTGTCTCTGGCTCTGAATCTAAATTATTTAGGCTTTCGAAGAGATTAAATGGCTCTTTGAAATTACTTTCCCATTTTCCATTATTTCTAGCCCAGCTTGCTGCATTTTTTGCATGGTAGAAAGTTGAAGCTATTATTCCCACAAACGAACCGTTTTTAACTACCTTTATAACACCAGGACGACCTTTTAACATTTCAAGATCTAAATTAACTAAATGAGAATGGGTACTGGGGGGGTGAACTGAAGCACCGTAAACCATATCATCAAATTTAAGATCATGAATAAAGGGAGCTCCAAAGAGCCGGGATTCTAAATCAATTCTATTTATGTCTCTAAAGCTCTTCCGCCTTTCTCCGAAAGTTTTTGGTTTGGCGTCATCAATAATTTTATTAGTTAAATCAAGTCCATCAAAAAAATCAGTCACAGAACGTTCAGTTTTCTTTCCTTTATTAAAGATATGACCTCTATAAATAGAGAGATCTTTGGAATGAACTCTCAATCGTTTTGAAGCAATTTCTAAAAGCTGCATTTTTAAAGCAGATGCTACCCAGCGTAATGCTTGTCCTCCAATCGTTATAGACATACTTCCTGCAGTAATACCTTCATTTGGCGTTAGATCTGTACGGGCAGTTTCTAAAATTATTGAGGAAGGCAAAACATCTAACTCATCGGCTATCATCATTAAAAGTGCTGTGGTATTGCCTTGACCTAATTCAACACGACCTGTGAAAAAAATTAATTTTTTCCCCTCTGAAAGTTTCAACCAATTCTTCAGATGTGGCGCAGCTACCAGTGGAGATGGAGGCATCATTTCATAGCCCCTTACTCATAAATTTCCCAGCCTCTTCAACTGCATCCAATATTCTTGCATGAGCTCCACAACGGCATAGATTTGATTCCAAAACTTCTGCTATTCTTTTTCTCGTCGCCAAAGGTTCTTTTTCTAAGAGCGCTTTTGACGCCATTAAGATGCCTGTTAAGCAGTATCCACACTGACCCGCTTGATGTTTAATGAAAGCCTCTAACAAAGGGTGCCTAGGCTTGGCTTGCATTCCTTCAGCTGTTTGAACTGATTTTCCCGCAACAGCG